>CAYMHD010000080.1:0-8812 GCA_964390135.1 uncultured Gudongella sp.
GGTTTCTGAAGACCTCATCAGCGATTTGGTAGAGAAGCACTTTGACCTTAGACCTGCTGCGATCATAAGGGATTTGGACCTTAGAAAGCCAATCTACAGACAGATTGCCGCCTACGGCCATATGGGAAGGACAGATGTTGAATTGAATTGGGAAAAGACGGACAAGGCTGAAATACTAAAGGAAGCGCTCAGATAATTAAAATCCCGTCAGTATACATTATTGTATATTGACGGGATTTCTTGCTATAATGGAAATAATCAAGAGAGATGGGGTGAGAATGTGGAGATTCAGGGAATTGTTGAGGACATAATATACAGGAACGAATCCAATGGCTATACAGTTGGAAGGCTCTACACCTCCGATGGCAGCATAACCTTTGTGGGGCAGGTTCCATACATTCAAAGTGACCAGGCAGTCCTTCTCAAGGGAGAATGGATATATCACAACAAATTTGGTGAGCAGTTCCAGTTTCAGTCCATGGAGACAATCATGCCCACAACAACCAAGGGGATTGAGAATTATTTGGGTTCAGGACTGATTCCACATATCGGACCAAAAACCGCAAAGAGAATCGTGGACAGGTTTGGGGAGAAATCCCTTGATATAATTCAGTACTATCCTGAAAGGCTGCTTGAGATCGAGGGGATCGGCAAGAAAAAGCTCAAGGTCATAATGGAATCCTTTGATGAGCAAAGGGAGGTCAGGGAGGTTATGGTTGCCCTGCAGGAATTCAATATCAGCCCCAACCAAAGCATGAAAATCTACAGGGAGTACGGCAATGAAACCTTGAAGGTAATAAGGGAGAACCCCTACAGGATTGCTGAGGACATACATGGAATGGGCTTTAGGACAGCGGATGAAATAGCTGAAAAGGTAGGCCTTGAGAAGAGCTCGCCTCACAGGCTTCAGGCTGGACTTAAGTACGTCCTGACAAGGGCTGCGGGAGAGGGTCACTGTTATCTGCCCCAGGAAGAGCTCCTTGAAAAGGCAGCAGCTCTTCTGCAGATTGGCAAGGAGGATCTGGAGGATCCCCTGACTGCATTGGTCCTTGGAAAGAGCTTTCATATGGTCCAGGATGGGGGGGATAGGATAGTTTACTACATGCCCTACCATATGGCTGAAAACAGTGTAGCCAAGGTACTTGTTGAGCTTAGCCTTGTTGAGCAGGATGAAATTGTAGGGGATGCGGATAAGGCCCTGGATAATCTGGAAAGTGGGCAGGATTTCATATTTGGAAAGAGGCAAAGGGAAGCTGTGAAAAGCGTTCTCAGCAATGGAGTCACTGTCATAACAGGTGGTCCGGGAACGGGGAAAACAACAATAATAAATGCCATAATTGCCCTGATGGAGGCAGAGGGCAAGGAGATACTACTGTCAGCCCCAACGGGCAGGGCAGCCAAGAGAATAACCGAGACCACCGGCAGGGAGGCAAGGACTATCCACAGGCTCCTTGAGATTTCCTTCCAGGATGAGAATCTTCAATTCAACAAGAACGAGGAGGAGCCCCTGGACGCGGATATTGTGATTGTGGATGAGATGTCCATGGTGGACATCCTCCTTATGAATCAGCTGCTTAAGGCCATAAAGCCGGGCACGAGACTTGTTCTTGTGGGGGATGTGGACCAGCTGCCATCTGTGGGAGCCGGGAATGTGCTCAGGGACATAATTGATTCGGGTGTCATCAAGGTTGTAAGGCTTGATGAGATTTTCCGTCAGGGGGAGGAAAGCATGATAATTGTCAACGCCCACCTGGTGAACAGGGGAGAAAAGCCCCTCCTCAATGAAAAGGACAAGGATTTCTTCTTTGTCTACAAGGATACTGGTCCGGAAGTCAGGGATACCATCGTCCAGCTTTGTCTTCAGAGGCTGCCGGACTTCTACGGCCTTGACCCCATAAGGGACATACAGGTGCTCTCTCCAATGAGAAAGGGAGATACTGGAGTGGCAGCCCTTAACAAGGCACTTCAGGAGGCAATGAACCCACCCTCCAATAAGAAAAATGAAAAGTCCATGGGTGAAGAACTCTTCAGGGAGGGCGACAAGGTCATGCAGATAAGGAACAACTACAAGGCTGCCTGGACCATCAAGCGGGGAGGCTATAAGACTGAGGAAGGAGAAGGGGTATTCAACGGAGATTTTGGCTATGTGAGTCAAATTGACAATGATGAGGGAACCATGACGGTCATATTTGATGATGACAGGGAGGTTGAGTATTCCTTCAATCAGCTGGATGAGCTTAGGCTGGCCTATGCCACCACAATCCACAAATCCCAGGGAAGTGAGTTTCCCTGTGTTGTCATACCTGTATTTTCGGGACCCCCAATGCTCCTGACCAGAAATCTTCTGTACACTGCAATCACAAGGGCAAGGGATCTTGTGGTCCTGGTTGGACATCACAGGTACCTGAATCAGATGATAAGAAACAACCTAATAACGGAAAGGTATTCCTCCCTTGATAGGAAAATCAGGGAATACCTGCACCTTCTACTGAAGATGGAATCGGAAGGAGGAACCTTTATTGATTGACAGGCTGCTTTTTCCCAAGGACGGATTTTGCTATGTCTGCAGTGACGAATCAAATAATCTCACGCATTCCCTATGTATGGAATGCAGATCCAGAATTGAGGAGATACACAAGGAGTTCCGGCTTGATAGCCCATATATTGACAGGTGCTATTCATCCCTTTTCTACAATAATTTCACCAAGGATTCAATACACAGGTTCAAGTTCGAGGACAGGAGCTATCTTTATAGGACCTTCCATTCCTATATGCTCAAGACCATGGAGATGAACAAAATTAAAGACTTTGACATCATAATCCCTGTGCCTGTGCATTGGAGGAAGGAAGCCATCAGAGGCTACAACCAGGCATACCTGCTTGCAAAGCCCTTGGCTATGAAGCTGGACAAGCCAATATTAAGGGACTGTCTAGTGAAGTCCAAATGGACCAGGGAGCAAAATACACTCTCTGCCTATGAAAGGAAAAGGAATCTATTGGATTCCTTCAAGGTAAGGAGGAGGGAAAGAATCCAGGGCATGAGGATTCTACTGATAGATGACATATTCACAACTGGCAGCACCCTGAAGGTCTGCAGTGAGACTCTTATGAAGGCAGGGGCTGAAAGCGTATTTGCCCTTACCCTGACTTCAACAAAAATGTAATGACACAGCCTAGGCTGTGTCATTGTCCTTATCCTTCTTTATGAATCCCATCAATACGCTTCTGCTTTCGATGGGCTTGTAGTCATTCCGTTTTAGACATTCAAGGGTTGCATTTATCTCCCCTCCCAGGACTATTACTATGCTGCTAATGAAAAGCCAAACAAGCATTACAATAACGCCACCCAGACTTCCATATGTCACCGCGTAATTGCCAAAGTTGGATACATAGAATGAAAACAGCAGAGAAAGTACAATCCAGCCGATGGTTGCAAAGATTGCACCTGGCAGGGTGGTCTTAAGTGGGACGGAATGTCTTTTCTCTATGTTTGGACTGTATTTGTACAGCAGTGCAAAGGTTAGAATCATAAATAGAAGGGGAATTAAGAACCTCAGGTAGTTCCACATGGTCAGGAATAGGTCTTCAATACCAAGGAAATTGGAAACCAGTGTTCCTATTAGCTCTCCAGCCACAAGGGATATGAAAACTACAATTATCATAAGTATCAGGACCACTGTAAAGAGAAGACTCATTCCCTTCATTTTGATAAAGGACCTGTTTTCAGTGTAATCATATGCTTTGTTTATTGCCTTGATGACAGCCTTTACACCTGATGATGCCGTCCAAAGCCCTGCTATTGCTGCAATTGACAAAAAACTCTGGGAGCTTGAGCTTACCACATCATCGTGGAAGGTCTGGATGATTTCCTGGATGTCTGTGGGCATATATTGAATAAGGTCCATGATTACATCCTCACGTCCCAAAGGAGTGTAGCTTATTACATTAAGCAAAACCATAAGAAATGGAAACAGGGATAGGATCAGGAAATATGTAAGCTGAGCTCCTGTTCCTGGTACATTGTTCTCGGAAAACCTATATGCCAGCTGGTCAAGGATCATCACCGGCTTTTTATCTATATTGTTTTTTGCAAACTTCTCCATAAAATCACCTGTCCATGATATTTCTACTTCTTCAAATGCCTATCGAACCAATCTGTGATCTCCTTTAATCGTCGTATTCTGCCCTGTGGTCTTCCACCTCTTGACAATCCATGGCTTTCGTTCTTGAAGATGACCATTTTTGAATCCACACCGTGGTATTTGAGGGCAGTGTACATTTGCAGCCCCTCTGGAATCCAGCATCTGTAATCCTTGTCTGAATGTATGAAAAGGGTGGGGGTCTCAACCTGGTCAGCATACTTAAGGGGTGAATTATCCCAAAGTGCTGAGTAGTCCTTCCATGGGGTTGCGCCGACCTGATCAGTGGCAAAATAGTATCCGATATCAGAGGTACCAAAAAATGAGAACCAGTTTGAAATGCTCCTTTGTGAAACAGCCGCCTTGAATCTCTTGGTATGACCGATTATCCAGTTGGTCATGTAGCCCCCGTATGAGCCACCTGTAACTCCAAGGTTCTCTCGGTCTATTGATGGACAGGTCTCAAGCACCTTGTCCGTAAATTGCATGATATCCTCATAGTCTATGTGTCCGTACTTGCCCCGGATATCAGAGAAGATATTGCCGTAGCCATCACTGCCCCTTGGATTCAAGTAGAATACAAAGTAGCCCTGGTTTGCCCAAAGCTGCATCTCATGGTGGAAGACTCCTCCAAATACGGTCTTTGGACCTCCGTGAATATGAAGAATCCCTGGATACTTTCTGTTCTTGTCATAATCAACAGGCTTCAGGATCCATCCGGTGAGGCTTGTTTCACCATTGTTGAAGGAAAGCACCATGGGAGTGGAAAGCTTTCTTTCCTGAACAACCCAATCGTTGAAGCTTGTCAGTCTGTGTTCCTGATGGTCCAGCCTGTACAGCTCCTGAAGGTAAAGATCTCTCATCCCAATAAATACTATGTTGTCATCAAACACGTCAAAGTCATCTACTGAGCCGTCCTGAATACTCATCTGCTCAACATTTCCATCAAGGGATACCCTGTAAAGGTGACAATTGTATTCACTGGTGCTCAAGAAATAAAGATGACCATTGGAAACCTTGAAGCTTCTGCTTTCACCATATCTGCAGTCTGAGTTTACTGAGCTCCATAGGGATAGGTCAGGCTCTGCAATTCTCACATAGGTTAATCCTTCATCCTCTGTCACAAAAATTCGAGGGTTTTCATTGACCCCGTGGGCTTGCATGTCCGTTCCCACAAAAATAATCCGGTCGTCTATATAGTCAGCATAGTAATAGTTGAAATCCGATATTGGCGAAATCTTCTCACAGGTCTCACTGACAAGGTCAAGCTGATAAATTTGATTGCAGGAGCTCATCTTGTCTGTGTAGGATGATGTCACAAGAAGAGCCTTCTCCTTTGATGGATTAAGAGAAATGCTGTCAACATTTGTGAACTCGTCTGTTATGGGAGTCAGCTGCTCCGTGCTGCTGTCAAATATGTAGCATCTTGTTCTCTTTTTGTTGGTGTAGTCTCCGCCGTCTGTCCAGTAGGGTATTTCGTCCAGGACCTGGTACTCGTTTTCCTTCTTGATTGCCTCAATCTTCTCTTCCATCTTTTTCTCGTCAAGTCCATGGATATCTCCAAGTCTCCTGTCAAAGGAGCCAAGCAGAAGGTATTTTCCATCCTTGATGTGTTCAATTCTTGAAACATCAAGATAAAGCTGGAAGGCCTTTTTTGCCTCTCCACCCTTTGTGGAGATTTCATAGAAGCTGGTGAGGGGATAGCCCTTGTCCTTCTTCTCCTTATCACTCTTGTCCCTAAGGGAGGGGAAGAGTATCCTGTCCATCCCCTTCCATATGAAGGAGCCTTCGGAGTCAGAAGCTGTAAGCTGTCTCGTACCTTCAATGTCGTCCCACAGGTAAATATTTGAACTGTACTTGTTTTCCTCTTCATCTGCAGTGTGCAGGACGAAGCCACAGGTCCTTCCGTCCGGTGAAATTTCTGTTTTTGAGAGGAACTTAAACCTCGTCAAGTCCTCCCGCTTTAGATTCTCCATAGCCTTCCTCCTTGTTTCCCTTAGTATATTGACCAATATTGATAACTATGTTCTTTCTGGGCCTGCTCCATTCCTCAAGGTGTCCGGCCACAACCCTGCCGGTGGAATTGATCCACACCATACCATCAAAGCCCCTATTTGATAGTATACCCATAAATACCATGTATCTTATCAACAAATACAGATCATCCTTGTCAAAGTCTTCTAACTCAACCAGGTCTTCACTAAGGGCAGGACCCTCCTTGAGTCTTGCAATTGACTGCAGGAGCAGCTTCATCATCTGCTTGGAGTTTCTTGAATCCATGTTTAGAAGATTACCAATTGTTTCCTGACTCCAGAAGCCTCTAAGGTGAAGTGTGTACTTGTCCTCCCTTGTCATGCCAAGGTACTCGGAGGCATTGGCAGTAACGGAAAGAGAGTTTTTCCTTATCTTTAGAAGCTTAAGCCTCAGCCCCATATGGAAGAAGAAATGTACAATTGGCTTCTTCATCTGTCCAGGGCGACTGAAATAGAGGGGGTAGTCCCCCTCAAGGAAATCAGTTATATTGTCTTGATCCACCTTTTTGATGTGGTGTTTTTTTTCGGTTAGGTCCAGTGGATAGTCAAATACGTAAAGAAGGAACCTGTCAAAATCGTTCAGGTAGCTTTTTACGGCATCTGATTCCTCTTCCCTAAGCTGGAGGGATAGAAGTGGGTCTCCCTGGGCAAGGGAATTTCTTCTGATTATCTCCTTCAGATAATGGAATCGATCCTTGCTGATTTGGAGAATCTCTTCATAGGAACTCTGATACTTGCCGGAAATTCTGGACCTGTAGCCCAAATAGACCTTAAGGGTGCTTATATAGCTGTTGAACACCAGGCCAGAGGTGATAAACTTTTCATATATGGCATCCCCAAGCATGTCCTTGACAGAAATCTTGTCAAGGTCCTTGAAGCTGTAGCCTTCCTCACTTAGATAGTATTCATATAGCTCAATCATATTTGAGAGATGCTTTTCAATCTGTGAGGAGCTCTTCTTGGTTGAAAGATATTCCTCAAATTCGTCCAGCTCCTGGTAGATTGGAATCAGATCTTCATTTTCGGGATCAAAATACTTATATGCGCTTTGGTAAAAAAGGTCATAGATCTTTAGGGCATCGTTTTTAAGGTATTTTTTTGGACCTTCTGACCTCATTTTCTGGTCTAGCTTGTTGAAGTCCCTTATTAGTATCCTTATGAATGAGTGGATGACTGACTTTGGTACAAAGCTTACCTCTCCAATCATTCTGCTGTTCCCAAGTACTGTCCCAAGCCTTGATAGAAGATAGTCCCCCGCCTTCAGGACGTATGAGACCTGAGGCTCCAGCAATCTGTGGTCTTCCTGGGTCAAGACATCCCTTACTAGCACATATGGCTCCTGAAAGTCCACAATCTGGAAGAGGGAAACGTAGGATGCCGATTTTTCCCTTAGAATCTCAATCTCATCCCCTGAAAGGGAGTCATCCTCAAGAATCAGCCTTTCCCCAAAGGTCATGCCCTCCTTGTCCCTGTAATCGCAGCATAGCCAGATATTGAAGGGCAGCTTTGCGCTCTCCTCCTGCAAAAATGGGTAGAGTCCCAGCATCCTTTCGTAGATGTACTTGATTTCATCCTGCTTGTTGATATATTTTATAAGCTTCTCAGTCGCCTTGCTTTCAAGGAGCTGAAGCTTTTCATATTCCTTTGTATTCATAATATCCCCCTTAATAATACTTAAGACATTATACCCTAAGAGAATGACATATACAATAAAAGGGGTGAATTCAAAACAATTCTGAAATATTTACAGAAATGATCAAATGGCAACTTGTGGAGATGAAAACATTCACTGGCAAATATAGCTGGAATTCTGATATATTGTTAATAGGATAAATAACGGAGGTGTATTTATGAAATTTGGAGATTACAAATATGTACGACCTGACCTGGACAATATGGAAAGGGAGATCGGGAGGCTTCTTGAAAGCTTTAGACAAGCAGAGACATCGGAAGACCAAAGCAAGGTGATAGGAAGTATAACTGAGATCAGAAACAGCTTTGAGACCATGTATACACTGGTAAGCATAAGACATTCAATTGACACAAGGGACAAGTTCTATGAGAAGGAACAGGAATTTATGGACGAGAATTCACCAAGGTACACAAATATGGTCACTGATTTTTACAGTGCTCTTGTTCAGTCCCCCTTTAGGGAGGAGCTTTCACAAAAATGGGGAGAGCAGCTCTTCAGACTTGCAAACCTTCAGATAAAGACCTTCAGCCAGGAGATTATGGAGGACCTTGTGGTTGAGAACAAGCTATCCACAAGGTATGACAAGCTTGTTGCAGCAGCGGCAATCCAGTTTGAGGGAAAGACCAGAAACCTTAGCCAGCTTCGACCATTTATGGAATCTCCAGACAGGGATATGAGGAAAAGGGCTTACGAAGCCTACACCTCCTATTTCCAGGAGAATGAGGAGGAGATAGGAGAAATCTATGACCAGCTTGTGAAGGTCAGGGACAGAATGGCTAAAAAGCTTGGGTACGAGAACTTTGTGCAGATGGGCTATGACAGGATGTCCAGGTCAGATTATGACCACAGGATGGTCCGTAACTTCAGAGACCAGGTTCTTGGTAGTGTGGTTCCCCTTGTTGGTGAGATGAAGGAAAGACAAAGGAGAAGGTTGGACCTTGATGAGC
>CAYMHD010000080.1:8822-9061 GCA_964390135.1 uncultured Gudongella sp.
AAAGAAGACGGCTTGGACTCAAAGAGCTCACCTACTACGACGAGCCCCTTCAGTTCCTGAGCGGAAATGCAAATCCAAAGGGGGATCCGGAATGGATTCTGGATAAGGGAATCAAGATGTACAATGAGCTATCGGAGGAAACGGGTGAATTCTTCGATTTCATGGTCCAAAGGGACCTGCTTGACCTTTTATCCAAGGAGGGCAAGAGAAGCGGCGGCTACTGTACGGTCATACCAGAT
>CAYMHD010000081.1:0-8706 GCA_964390135.1 uncultured Gudongella sp.
GAAGTATCTGATCATCTCAGGGCAGCTTCCCCTTAGGGTATCCTCAACCCGCTTGATTTCCACCATATCATCTGCCACCAGTCTGCAGCCTCTGGTTATCAGGTCAAGGGCTGTCTCTGATTTTCCAACACCGGACTTGCCCGTTATAAGGACCCCTATTCCAAAGACATCCATCATGACCCCATGGATAGTCTCTGTTGGTGCCAATGAAAGCCCCAAATTGATAACAAGGTCATTTATTAGCCTCGATGTGGTTTTATTCCCCCTTAGTATTGTCTTTCCATGCTTCTTTGCCAGCTCAATAAGCTCTGGGAAAACCTCGTGATTTCTTGCTACAACGATTACCGGTATTGGGTAGCTGAGAAACTTGTCCAGGGTGCTGTACCTTTTTTCAGCCTCCATGTCCCTAAGGAAGTGCCACTCTGCGCTTCCAATTATCTGAACCCTGTCAGGAACGAACTTTTCGTAATACCCTGCCATCTGTAGGCCGGGTCTGCTGATTTCTGTTGTGTATATTTTCACATTGTCCACATCATGTGAAAGGTAGATTTCCTCCAGCTTCATTTCCTTTATAAGGTCCCTCAACAAAACATAATCCATATTTACACCCCTCTACTCAACATCATATGGTCTTTTTGGAATAATGGCCGCTGCAAGGAAATAGGCTACTATGCCGCCTACAAAGGCTGTTGGCAGCAACAGAAATATCCATGCCAATCTCACCAGTGTTGAATCAATGTCAAAGTACTCTGCAATACCTCCGCAGACTCCTGATATTTTCTTATCCGTATCTGACAAATAAAGCTTCTTTTGCATCATTTCTCCTCCTTTTGCCGGAAATGCTCATATACATTCTGGGCTGCCTTTCTGTTCATGCCGTCCACCTCAGCAAGCTCTTTTGGGTTTGCCTTTCTGATCTCACTTATGCTGCCAAAGTGCTTCAGCAGAGCTACCCTTCTCTTTTCACCAACAAGTGCTATGCCATCCAGCTCCGAATGAAAGAGATCCTTGCTCCTCAGACTCCTATGGTAGCTTATTGCAAACCTGTGAGCCTCCTCCTGTATTCCGTAAACCAGCTTGAATGCAAGGCTGTCCTTATCAGGGATGATCTCCCTGTTATCATAGACCATTCCACGGGTTTTGTGAAACCTGTCCTTTACAAGTCCGCAAACGGGTATGTCCACACCCAGGTCCTCCAGAACCGCTTTGGCCTTGTTCACATGACCCTTGCCACCATCAACCATAATGATATCGGGAAAAAGTGAAAATCCTACAGGTGCTCCCTTTGTTCTCTCTACATTTTCACTTTCCTTGAGTCCTCTGGTGAAGCGTCGTTTCAGGATCTCCTCCATACTGCCATAATCATCCGGAGTGGTCCTGGTCCTGATACGGAACCTTCTGTAATCAGACTTTTTCCTTTCCCCTTTTTCATAGACGATCATTGAACCAACAGACCCAACTCCGCTTATGTTGGAAATGTCATAGGCCTCAATCCTATCTGGTCTTTCCTCCAGGTCAAGAATATGCTGAAGCTGCTCAAGAGCCTTAAGGTTTTCCCTGTGCTTTCTAAGAAACTTGTCTCCGTATTTGTCCAGCATTTCCAGAGCGTTTTTCTTTACCATCCTAACCAGCTGGAGCTTGTCTCCCCTCTTTGGAGTCTGCACACTTACCCTTGCACCCTTGATATTCCCGAGCCATTGCTGGATTGCGTCCAGATCAGGAATTTCCTCCTCCAAAAGTATTTCCTTTGGAATAAAGGTTGATCCAGGATAAAACTGCTTAATGAAGGAGCTGAGTATCTCTCCCCTTTCCTCCACATAGGAATCCTCCATTATATAGTGCTCCCTACCCACAATCTTACCTTCACGGATAAAGAAGACCTGCACAACAACCTCTTCCACGCCCCTCGCCATGGCTATTACATCCTGCTCCACATTTGATGCTGAATCCATCATCTGCTTCTCATGAAGGGTCTGAAGTGCCTGGAGCTGGTCCCTGTAGGTGGCCGCCTTCTCAAAGTCCATGCTTTCCGAAGCCTCTCTCATTTTCATCTCCATGTCCTTTATGATGCTTTCGTCCTTTCTGGAGAGAAAGTCCAGAATTTCCTGAATCATACCATTATAGAGGTCCTCATCCACATTGCCAAGACATGGTCCCAGGCATCTGCCAATATAGTAGTTGAGACAGGGCCTGAACCTTGCGTCCTTTCTATCAAGGTCAAGCCTGCAGTTCCTTATGGGAAAAATCCTGTGGAAAACTTCTATTGCCTCATTTACAGCTGAAGCACTTGGGTATGGTCCAAAATACCTTGAACCGTCCTTTTCCACCTGCCTTGTTTTAAGAACCCTTGGGTATCTTTCTCCAAGGGTAACCTTGATATAGGGGTATTGCTTGTCGTCCCGGAGAAGTATGTTGTATTTTGGCCTGTTTTTCTTGATAAGGTTTGACTCAAGTACAAGGGCCTCCACCTCGTTCTCCACCATTATATACTCAAAGTCCCTGATCTGCTTGACCATTGATGCCACCTTGAGGGAATGGTTTGAAGAGGACTGGAAATACTGTCTTACCCTCTTCTTTAGGGAAATGGCCTTTCCAACATATATTATCTCTCCTGATTTGTCCTTCATAAGGTATACTCCCGGAGAATCCGGGAGATTTTTCAGCTGTTCATCAAAGTTTGTCACGTTATCACCCTGTTTTCACTAAAGCCCTTTACCTTTCATCAATTGGCCTGGTCTTTTCCTTAAGCCATTCCAATACTTGATCATCCACTCTGCCCTTAAGCTTTTCAAACACATTCATGTGATATTGGTCAAGCCAGATCTTCTCCTGGTCACTGAGCATTTCCGGGATTATGCATTCACGGTCTATATAGCAATAGGACAGCACCTGGAAGCTTAGGAATCTTCCTGATTCATTTTCCAGGTCCTCCTTGACAACCGCAACATTCTCCGTTCGGATTCCATGCATCCCTTCCCTGTAGACTCCCGGTTCAACAGTAACCACCATCCCAGACTCCATTGCCACGTTGTTTGGTGCAGTTGCAATCCTGTGGGGACCTTCGTGAACGTTGAGCAAATAACCAACGCCATGTCCTGTTCCTGATTTGTAGTCAATGGCTTCCTTCCATAGCGGCTGTCTTGCCAGTACATCCAGTACATGACCGGAGGTTCCATGAAGGAACCTGGATGAGAGGAGGTTTATGTGTCCCTTAAGCACCAGGGTAAAGTCCCTCTTTTCCAGCTCACTTAGCTCTCCAAGAGCTACGGTCCTTGTTATGTCAGTTGTACCATCATAGTACTGTCCTCCAGAGTCAACAAGGAAAAGTCCCTTCTTCCGGAGCACGGCACAGGTCTCCTTGGACGGTGAATAGTGCATCATGGCTGCATTGGAGCCATAGGCTGCTATGGTCCCAAAGCTTGGCTGAAGAAAGCCCTGCTGTTCCATCCTGAACTTCAAAAGCTTTTCAGAGGCCTCCACTTCAGTGATTTCCCTCTCTTCCATTTCCTTGTGAAGCCAGTGGAAAAAGCCCGTCAAGGCTGCACAGTCCTTGAGGTATGCCTCCTCCTGGTTCCTAATCTCAACCGGGTTCTTTATTCCCTTCATGGCTGTGGTAATATTCTCAGAATCAATTATCCTACAGCCCTTCGGAATGGCTTTAAATAGACTTGTACTGATCCTATCCTTTTGAAGGAGCACGGTTGAATCCTTTGAAAGCCTTCTTAGATGCTGCTCTATGCTTTCATACTCAGCAAGAACCACTCCTGAATCGTATAATTTTGACTTTACTGATTCCGGTATCTTCCTATCATCCACAAAGAGTATGGCAAATTCCTCCGTAACCATGGCATATGATATTACAACAGGGTTGTTGTCAACATCCCAGCCCCTTATGTTATAGAGCCAGGCTATGTCATCCAGACTTCCAAGGACAAAATGGGTTGCATTTTTCTTCTTCATTTCCGATCTGACTTCCTTAAGCTTATCGGCAGCAGACTTTCCAGCAAATTCATCCTCCAATATGAAGGCATCCTTTATTGGAAGCTCCGGTCTGTCCTCCCATATCTTTCCGATCAAATCATCCTCATGATGGACTCTAACCTTTTTCTCCTTAAGAATCTCCTCTATCTTCTCCACTGCCCCCTGGGAGAAAATTCTTCCGTTAAGGCCAATGGTAGCGCCGTATTTCGCATTGTCCTCCAGCCATTCATGGAGGGTTGGATAACCTGGGGTATTCATTTTATAAAGCTTGAATTCATTGTCCCTTATTTGGTTCTCAGCCTGGATGAAATACCTTCCATCCGTCCAGAGGATAGCCTCATCCTTGGTTATCAGGGCCGTTCCTGCCGAGCCTGTAAAACCGGTTATGAATGCCCTGGTCTTGTAGTGGTCAGCCAGATATTCCGACTGGTGTGGGTCTGCAGAGGGTTCAACGTAAATGTCTATGCCTTCCTCCCTCATAAGCTCTCTTAGTTCCTTCAATTTCTCGTTAATGTTCAATCCTTATTCCCTCCCCTTCCATTTCCATTCTTATTAGGTACAATGCAACAAGAATACTTGCCACTCCTGCCGCAAGCTTTCCAACTATAAAGGCATTTACAGCCTGGGGTGCCACTGAGGTTACATAGCCCAGCTGGCCTCCGAACACGTAGGCTCCGCTAACTGCAAATGCTGCATTCAGTATCTTTCCCTTCCAGTTCATCTCGTGATAGATGCCCAACATGGGCAGACAATTTGCAAGAGATGAAAAAAGTCCAAGTATTGAAAACTCATCAATGCCATACCTTTCCGTGATCGCTCTAAGGAATCTGCGGAGTATCCTGGACAGGAAAAAGAGCATTGGATAGGCTCCAGAAAGAACTATGCTTATTGATAGAATGAGCATCACTCCCTCCTGAAGGGAAATCAGCCCTTCAATTAGGACTATACCCATACTGTATTCCAGTATACCAAGAATAAGCCCAAATGTACTGATGCCAAGGATTATCTTGCCAAGCCACCTGAAAAGAAACATGGTCCTATCCTGAGATCTGATGAGTCCGTAGGCAATCATCAGGGAAAAAACTCCAACGGGAAGAAGGTTCCATATTATCCTTCCTAATCCTATGTTCAGCATCAAGCCTGAAACAACCATCCCCAGAGGGACGGTGACTATGCCAGCTAGAATGCCCTTTGCAAAATAATGGAAATCATCCTCCGTAATCAGGTTTATTGCAACAGGCACGGTAAATGATATGGTGGCTCCCAAGGTTGATCCCAGGATGGCCCCATTGAAGACACCGATTGCCGGGTCCCTTGCTATCTCCATGCTGGTGTTGAAAGCACCCAGGTCGGTGGCCAGGATGCTGCTTACAAAAACAGACGGATCCACATTCATCCAGCTGGACAGGGGGCCCAAAAGGGGTAAAACCAACTGCGCTATAATGGGCGAGAGGGAATAGATTCCTATTATTGTCAAAGCAAGGCTACCCATGGCCTTGAAGCCCTCTTCAAATTTCACTCCCAGTCCCAGCCTGTTGTTGAGAAGCTTGTCAATTCCACCCAAAAGTGAAAATCCAAGCATTACATAAATCATATAATCCCTCCCAAGATGTCATCGTCAGTCTAATTATACTACAAGGTGAGCCCTTATCACAACGAACAAAAAAGCGCCTTGTCAAGGACGCTTGTTTATGCTTGATAATTCTCTTCAATTAGACCAGAATCTTTCTCAAGAAATCCTGGGTTCTTGGATTCTGTGGGTTTGCAAACAAATCCTTTGGAGTTCCCTCCTCCATGATTCTTCCTTCATCCATAAATATGACCCTTGAGCCTACTTCCTTGGCAAAGCCCATTTCATGGGTCACAACCACCATGGTCATACCGTCCCTTGCAAGCTCCTTCATGACCTCCAATACCTCACCAACCATTTCCGGATCAAGAGCACTTGTGGGCTCGTCAAACAGCATGACATCCGGCTCCATTGCCAGAGCCCTAATTATTGCTATCCTCTGCTTCTGTCCACCGGACAGCTGATTTGGATATGTGTTTGCCTTTTCCTCAAGGCCTATTCTCTTTAGGAGAGTCATGGCCTTCCTGTCAGCCTCTTCCTTGGTCAATCCCTTTACCTGTATGGGTGCAAGTGTTATGTTTTCAAGCACCGTCTTATGAGGGAAAAGATTGAACTGCTGAAAAACCATACCCATTTTTTCCCTTTGTCTGTTTACGTCATTATGCTTGTCCGTTATGGATACACCCTCCAGGATTATCTCACCACTGCTAGGCTCCTCCAGGAGGTTCAGGCATCTGAGGAAGGTACTCTTTCCCGAGCCGCTTGGACCGATAACAACAACCACCTCACCCTCCTCGATGGTCTGGTTTATGTCCTTCAGAACGTGCAGCTCACCAAATTTCTTGTTCAGATTAATTATATTGATCACCGGCACGTAGCCTCCTTTCGAAAATACCCAAGAGCTTGGATAGTGTAAAAGTAATTATGAAGTACAATATTGCTGCGTAGAACAATGGGATAAAGGGTCTATAGGTTATACCCCTTAGTGTATCTGCATTGTACATTATGTCATGTATACCTATTACCGATATGATTGCTGATTCCTTTATAAGCACTATGAACTCGTTGCCAAGTGCAGGCAGGATGTTCTTGAAGGCCTGGGGTATTATTATGAAACGCATTGCCATGCCGTGGGTCATGCCAAGTGATCTTGCAGCCTCCATCTGCCCTCTGTCTATGGACAGGATTCCTGCCCTTATTATTTCTGCAACATAGGCTGCACTGTTCAGAAGAACGGCAACTGTTCCCAGAGCAATTCTGCTCATTTCAAATGGCAGAAACATGGGGAATCCATAATAGACAATAAATAGCTGCACAAGAAGTGGAGTTCCACGTACCAGCTCTATGTATGCCGTTGAAAGACCTTTTGCCAGTTTGTTGTTTGAAAGCTTCATAAGGCTCAGGATAACACCCACCATGGTTCCAAAAACCACTCCGAAGAAGCTGACGCTCAGGGTTACTCCAGTACCCCTTAAGAAATACTTGTAATATTGAGCTATAAATTCGAGATCAAAGCTTCCCAATCCATTTCCTCCTTAGTTGATATTCCAGCTTTTCCTTAATAGAAAAGGCAAAAGAAAGCGAACTCTCTTTTGCCGGGGAATATCTTATTCTTCTGCCAATGCTGTTGCATCGGCGATAAATTTCTCAATCATGCCTTCGTCCATTAGATTCTGAAGTATGCTATCAATCTCCTGAACCAGGTCTTCATTACCTTTGTTGACCGCTACAGCTACGCCGTCCTCCTGCCCAAGAATTTCCTCTGCCAGGAAGAGGTCATCATTCTGATTTACATAGGCTTTTGCAACAGGTTCAACAAGTATGACTCCATCTACCTTCCCATTCTTCAGTTCAAGAACCAGGTCAGTTATCTTGCTCAAACCCACGTATTCTGCCGAGGCAAACTTATCCAGAGCTATCCCTTCCTGAATGGTAGATTTCTGAGCACCAATCTTCAGTCCCTCGAAATCCGCAGGAGTCTTAAGGGTCTCAGCATCCTCTGCCTTGACTATCATTCTTTGCTGTGCCTGATAATATGGTATTGAGAAATCAACAGTTTTCTTTCTCTCTTCGTTGGCAACCATTCCAGCGATTATGAAATCAATGTCGTCGGTCACAAGAGCCGGTAATAGCCCTTCGAACTTCATATCAACGATTTCCAGTTCCACTCCAAGCTCATCCGCAATTGCCTTTGCAATTTCTATGTCAAAGCCTACAATCTGGTCCTGTCCATCTATTTCCTTGTGGAACTCATAGGGTGGATAATCCGCTGCCGTACCAAGTACAATCTTTCCTTCTGACTTGATCTGCTCAACCTTTGAAGTCGCCTCTGACGCTCCTGAAGAACAGCCTGCCAATAAACCTACCATCATTACCATTGTCAACATAAGTGCTATAATCTTTTTCATTTTTATTCCTCCTATTATTATTAAAGTTTCTTGGATTATAATAGTGAGGAACTCCTTAGCCCTTTGGAAGTCTTGTCCATGTTTAGTGAACCAAGCTTCCGTTGGCTCTTGATCTGATTAAATTTAACCATCAAGATTAAGACCTCCTTTATTGATTTTTTTAATATGAGATTTATTATATTCGTTTCATTACGATAATGCAAGAAAAATTTCATTAAGTTTACATAATATTTAGATTTTGACTGGTGGGCACCATCAATCCCTTCAGCGCATCCAGATTTGCATTGTTGCTGTCCAGCCATACATCCTCATCCTCAGGCTTGAGTATAACAGGCATCCTGTCGTGAATATGCTCCATTTGCTCATTGGCAGAAATGGTTATGATTGTATAGGCTTCAAAGGGCCTGCCCTCCTTGTCCTTGAACAGGCCTAAAAGTCCCGCCATGGAGAAAATGCCTTGTCCCTCGACGGAAATTCTCCTCTTGATTTTTCCATCCTCAGTCTTCTCCCACTCAAAGAAGCTAGTGGCTGGAACTATACACCTGCTTGTGAAGAATGCCTTGCTGAAGGTTGGTTTCTGATGGACAGTCTCTCCTCTTGCATTGATCAGTGGTCGCTTGGCATAGTGGGGAGCGAAGCCCCACACGGCTGCCTTTATTTCCCGTTTCCCATCATCCACGACAATCGCCTGGGTGTTGGTGGGAAAAATCTCCTTGGAGCTTCCCGTTTCACGCTCCGCAAGGATTG
>CAYMHD010000081.1:8716-9055 GCA_964390135.1 uncultured Gudongella sp.
TCTAACTTGGCTAATAATAATCAATACTACATTTTTCTTTTTAATTTCTCCAGCAACAATTGCCCTGTATCTTTCAATCAATTCATCTATATCTGCGTCCAGAGCATACCTTCCACACATACTATCCCTCCTTTCAGGACAATATCTTCTTGAGGAACTGGCCAGTATAGGATTTCTGACACTGACTGACCTCCTCCGGCGTACCAGTTGCAATAACGTAGCCTCCCTTGTCTCCTCCTTCAGGCCCAAGGTCTATTATGTGGTCTGCAGTCTTTATCACATCCAGATTGTGCTCAATGATTATAACCGTATTGTCTCCCTCGACAAGCTGATTCAGAA
>CAYMHD010000082.1:0-9043 GCA_964390135.1 uncultured Gudongella sp.
CGAAATCCCGTATTCAACCTTTGCCGCCTCCACACCCTCGACAACCATTTTTACCCCTTCACGCGCCTCTTCAAGGCTCTTTCCCTGCCCTATCAGTATTCCAGCCCTTCTGTTCCTGCTGTGCATGCTTGTACATGTAACGATTAGGTCTCCAATTCCTGAAAGCCCTGAAAAGGTATCTGGATCTGCTCCCAAGGCAACACCCAATTTTGACATTTCATATATACCCCTTGTCATCAATGCTGCTTTAGTGTTGTCTCCATATCCGAGACCATCTGATATGCCTGCTCCCAGTGCAATTATATTCTTTAGGGCTCCACCAAGTTCTACACCTATGACATCAGGGTTTGTATATACTCGTAGGGTGGGGCATGAAAATACATCTTGAATATATTCAGCCACATCCTTGTTTCTAGATGCCGATACAAGAGTGGTGGGTATGTCAAGAGCCACCTCTTCAGCATGGGACGGACCAGATAGGGCAACGAAATCGTTCTCAGGAAAATACTCATTCACAATCTCAGAGATTCTTTTTTTCGAATTATTCTCTATTCCCTTGGCAACATTTACTATTACCTGCGACCTATTTATCTTCCCTTCCAATAGCTCAAGCAATCCTCTGACACTGTGTGTAGGAACCGCTAGAACAACTATATTGCTACCATCGATTATCGCATCAATGTCATTGCTTATCCTAAGCTGTTTTGGGAGTTTGATGCCAGGTAGATATTTGGGGTTCTCTCTTTTATTCGACATGGCTTCAAACTGCTCACCAGATCTTATCCAAATGCCAGTATCCACACCATTTTTTGACAGCAATACTGAAAGAGCAGTTCCCCAACTGCCTCCACCTAAGACTGCTACCCTGGTTTTCAATATAATCACCTGCCTATTTTATTTTCATTTCCTTCCAATAGCCTTTTGATATTGCCTTTATGTCTGTAATACCCAAGGGCCATCAATATAAATGTAATAATGGAGGTAATACCTCCCCCATCAGACAATCCAGTAAAGGTTAACCCAAACAGTACTGTTAGAAACACAAGTGATCCAAGTGAAACATATCTGCTTATGGCAGCAGTAAGCACACCCACTATTACACTTATGAGAGTGATGGGAAACTGGAGTATGGCCATCGCAGCAATTGTTGTAGCTATACCCTTTCCACCCTTGAATTTAAAGAATATTGGCCAATTATGACCCATCACAGCAAATAAAGCTGCAATTGTACCTCCGCTATAGCCTCCAAGTCCAAGGCCAATCATAACTGCAACTATACCTTTTGCAAAATCCATGAGAAATGTAAGTACTCCAAGCTTCCTTCCCATGATTCGAAGTGCATTGGTTGCACCTGCATTTCCACTTCCATGATTTCTGATATCGATTTTTTTAAAAGCTCTTCCAACAACATACGCAGAGGAAAAGCTTCCTATCAGGTATGAAATAACCGGTATCAAAAAAATCTCCATATCTATTCTCCCTTTTCTCTCAATTCAAATTTTATCGGTGTCCCCATAAACCCAAAGTGATTTCTAATCTGATTTTCAATGTATCTAACATATGAAAAGTGCATTAATTCCTTTGAATTCACAAATATGACAAATCTAGGTGGCCTTACCGATACCTGTGTTCCATAATATATTCTAGCCCTCTTACCCTTGTCTGAAGGCGGTTGATTCATCAGAACAGCCTGATTCAGTATGTCATTCAACACTCCTGTACTAATTCTCATATTGTAATTGTTGTTCACAATATTTATTGTTTCAAGAAGCTTATCGATCCTTTGTCCCGTCTTGGCTGATATGAACAGTATAGGTGCATAATTCAGGAAGCCAAAGGTTTCTCTCAGATTTTTTTCAAAGGACAGATATGTTTTATCGTTCTTATCCACTATATCCCATTTGTTTACAGCTAATATTATGGCCTTACCATTATCATGTGCATATCCTGCAATCTTGGTATCCTGTTCGGTAGGTCCCATAGTTCCATCAATCACCATGACACAAATATCAGCTCGGTCTATTGCGGTCAAGGTCCTTACGACTGAATATCTTTCCACTTTTTCAGAGATGTAACGCTTTCTTCTTAAGCCTGCTGTATCAACAAAGATATAATCATTTTCACCAACAGTGAAGTGACTATCTATTGAATCACGTGTTGTTCCAGGGATATCGGTTACAATAACCCTTTCTTCTCCAAGGATGTGGTTTATCAGAGAGGATTTTCCAGCATTTGGTCTTCCAATGAATGCAACCCTTATTGTATCTTCATTGGCCTCAGTGTCCTTGTCATCAGGAAAATACTTAGCAAGCTCATCCAGAAGATCTCCCAGTCCCAGTGATTGTTCAGCTGAAATCACCATGGGTTCTCCCAACCCAAGCTCGTAAAATTCATATATCTCATCAGGTGTCTTTCTTGTATCAATCTTATTTGCTGCAAGAACAACATTCTTTCCTGACCTTCTCAAAAGTTCCCCAATTTCCCTATCTGTTGTTGTAAGTCCTTCTACACCGTCAACAACAAACAATATTACATCTGCTGTGTCAATTGCAATATCTGCCTGTTTTCTGATGTTACTCATTACAACATCTTCATTTTCAGGCTCAAGCCCACCAGTGTCTATTACTGTGAAATACTGTCCCAACCATTCTGCCTCAGCATATATCCTGTCTCTGGTCACTCCAGGTTTATCTTCTGTAATTGCTATCCTTCTACCTGCCATTTTGTTAAACAATGTTGATTTACCAACATTTGGTCTACCTACAATACATACAATCGGCCTACTCACGACCTCACCCCTGTCTCAATTAATTTAATCAGTTCATTACCATCTACATTGGACGGTACTATATCAATACCAAGCTTATCAATGGCTTGTTCCAAGGTTAAATTGTCAAGAAATATCTCCTCATCTCTTTTTAGCATGGACCTTGGTATTATTACCTTGTCAAATCCTTCATATCCCTTGACCTGTTTCACCAGATCCATTCCTGTGACCAGGCCGGAGACTGTTATGGTCTCCCCAAAGAATTCATTCTTGATTGAAATAACTTCTATGGTTAAACCTTTATACTTAGACATTATCATCGACGCAATCCCCTTCATGAAATCATAGGCGAGGGTGCCGGTGGCAAATATCAGTTTTTGTTGCAGCTCTGATAACGTTGATCTATCGAGTGCCTCTTCCACCTCTGTACTGAATGACCTTATAAGGCCCACTCCATTCTCGTATTGGGGGAATCCTTCATACTCATCAAATTCAGGTAGTTTATTACCGGAAACAACATAAAACTCATCTGATGCAAAGATGTATCGGGTACCTATTTTCTCAAGGAAATACTTTTGCATTTCTTCTACGTCTCTAATTACCACTGCAGATGTATTCATGTCATATGTGTCAAGTTTATCCAGCCCTTGTCTGTATTTGGTTATTCCAACAGGTACAACTGCGACTGAGTGAATTGATGGATATAGAGATGAAAGATCCTTGATAGTGCTCTTAAGTTCATCTCTATCATTTACGCCCGGTACAAGAACAATCTGACAATTCATCTCAATATTGACTTCGTGAAATCTCTTGAGAATACCAAATATTTTTCCCGCATTCTTGTTTCTGAGCATCCTAACCCTCAGCTCAGGATTGGTTGTATGAACCGATACATTGATCGGGCTTAGTCTGTAGTCGATAATCCTTTGTATTTCATCCTCTCCCATATTTGTCAATGTGATGAAATTACCCTGTAAAAATGAAAGCCTTGAGTCGTCATCCTTAAAATACAATGTATCCCTCATATTTGGAGGAAGTTGGTCAATGAAGCAGAACATGCACTTATTGTTGCAGGACTTGGCCCTGTCAATCAATGGGTTAGTGAAAATTATTCCCAAATCCTCGCCAGGATCCTTTTCTATTTCAAATTCCCAAATTTCTCCATCTGGCTTTTCGATTCCAACAATAAGAATTTCATCTGCCATCATATATTTGTAGTCAATGACATCCTTGATTTCTTTACTGTTGATGCTTAATAGTACATCCCCAGGATTAATATCCAGCTCATCGGCTATACTCCCCAATTCGACATCTTCAATTATGTTTCGGGATTCCTTGATATTTGTTATTTCCATAATAAACCACCTGTCCATAAACATTAGTTAAGCCTACAGCTAGCTGTAGGCTTATAATCACTGAACTAATATAGTGGGAACCTGTCGCAAAGGTCATATACTCTCTGCCTAACAGCATCCTTGTCACTATCAGATTTCAGAGCCTCTGATATCAGCTCTGCTATTTCCTTCATTTCAGTTTCCTTCATACCTCTTGTGGTCATTGCAGCAGTACCAATTCTGACACCACTTGTCACAAATGGACTTTCAGGGTCATTTGGTATTGTATTTTTGTTTGTAGCAATACCCACATCGTTTAGCATAGCCTCTGCGACCTTACCTGTCAAGTCTTTATTTCTTACATCTATCAATATTAGATGGTTGTCTGTACCTCCAGATACCAGTCTGAAGCCTTCTTCCAGCAATCCCTCTGCGAGGGCGTTTGTATTTACAACAACTTGCTTCTGGTAAGCTTTGAAGTCATCCTGCAGCGCTTCTCCAAATGCTACAGCCTTTGCTGCAATTACATGCATCAATGGACCACCCTGAATCCCAGGGAAGATTGCCTTATCTATTGCCTTTGCATATTCTGCCTTGCAAAGTATTGCTCCTCCTCTTGGCCCTCTAAGAGTTTTATGAGTTGTAGTTGTTACAAAATCAGCGTAAGGAACTGGGTTCTGGTGCAAATCTGCAGCAATCAGACCAGCGATATGTGCCATATCTACCATCAGATATGCTCCCACCTCATCAGCAATTTCTCTGAATTTGCTGAAATCAATCTCTCTTGGGTAAGCACTTGCTCCAGCTACAATCATTTTTGGCTTCTCTTTAATTGCAATTTCCCTAACTTCATCATAATCTATCGTTTCAGTCTCGGAATTGACTCCGTAATCTACGAAATTGTAATATACTCCTGAAATATTAACAGGGCTTCCATGAGTAAGGTGTCCACCTTGTGATAACTTCATTCCAAGCACCTTATCTCCAGGCTTTAAAAATGCAAAATATACTGCAAGATTGGCGTTTGATCCTGAGTGTGGCTGCACATTAGCGTGATCAGCACCAAATAGCTCCTTAAGTCTTTCAATGGCCAAGGTCTCAGCCTTATCTACAACTTCACACCCTCCGTAGTACCTCTTGCCAGGGTAACCCTCTGCATATTTGTTTGTGAGCTGACTACCCATAGCCTCCATTACCGCTTCAGAAACAAAATTCTCTGAGGCTATCAATTCAATGTGCTTGTTCTGGCGATCAATCTCCTCCTGTACAATCTCCATGATTTCTCGGTCTGCATCCTTTAGATTACTAAAATTCATATCCCGACTCCTTTCAATTGATTTCTATTATACCAAATATTAGTATAATCTGAATGAAGCTGCGCACTACTTGGTGTACTTCAGCATAATCTCAATTAGTTTATCAAGATCTTCCTCAGAACCCGCAGGTGCCTCCATAAGACAGTTCTTCATGTAATTTTCGAGAATCAATCCTCCGACATTGTTCAATGCACTCCTGGCTGCTGAAATCTGTACCAATATATCACCACAAAACTTATCTTCATCCACCATTTTCTGTATACCCTTTATTTGCCCTTCTACTCTTCTCAATCGTACAATTATTGAATCTTTATCCGCCAAAACCACCCCTCCTTATAGCTTTCTTGTCATTACGATAATACTCTCATCCTTCTTTGCAAATACCTTGTCAATTATTCTTACAACCACCAAGGAAACCGCCAGGAAAAGTATTCCCATCCCAAAAATCATCAGTTCGTTGTTGGTTGAATCAATTCCACTGAACAAGCTGTTACCTACTACAATCCCCAATATCAGGAATGCGAATGGAATCATATAGATAATGGTAACATACTTCATTACATTCTTCTGCACTGCCTTAAGCTCGACAAAGTCTCCAGGCTTTGCATCAATATTATTCTTAACTGTTACATAGTGAGGCTTTACTTCGCAAGAACTTGCGCAGGAATTACAGCTGCCTCATCCTGAGGCTCTCTTAACCTCAAGCTGTACCTTCTGTTCGTCTACCTTCTTGATTACAAATCCTATTTGATCCACTTCATCTCTCCTCCTGTCCTGCTATATCCTTTATTACTTCTGATGCAATTATCAAACCTACCACAGGTGGAACGAATCCCACACTTCCCGGAACAGCCTTTCGACGATTCTTTTCGCCCAGGTTGACCTTCAAAGGATCTTCCTCAGAATATACAACCTTAAGGCTCTCTATCCCTCTTTTTCTAAGCTCCTGACGCATGACTCTCGCCAAGGGGCAAATTTTGGTGTCATATATGTCTGCAACCTTAAAATCAGTGGGATTAAGCTTGTTTCCTGCTCCCATTGAGCTTATTATTGGTATGCCCTTTGATTTGGCAGAAAATATCAGGTCAATTTTAGATGATATCATATCAATAGCATCAACAATGTAATCATACTCACCACTAATTAATTTCTCTCTTGTATCAGCAGAGTATTTTTCATTGAACACAACTATCTGTAAATCCGGATTGATCTCCAGAAGTCTCTTCTTCATTACATCCACCTTTGGCAATCCTACTGTACCAGTAGTTGCATGTACCTGACGATTGATATTCGTTATGTCTATTATATCATAATCTACAAGAACTAGCTTGCCAATTCCTGTTCTTGCAAGAGCCTCTGCGGCATATGACCCTACACCACCAACTCCAAACACCGCAACAGTTGCTCTATTCAATTTTCTCATAGCATCTTCTCCAAGGAGATAGGCGGATCGTTCAAATCTACTTTTCATTTTTCAAATCAACCTTGATGTGAACTTCCTCCAGCTGCTTTTGGGATGCCTCTGTTGGGGCATCTGTCATAAGACAGGTTGCAGATTGAGTCTTTGGAAAGGCAATGACATCTCTTATGTTAGTGCTACCTGAGAAAAGCATAACCAGTCTATCCAGTCCAAATGCTATTCCACCGTGAGGTGGCGTACCATACCTGAATGCATCAAGCAGGAACCCGAACTTTGACTGTGCTTCTTCCTTGCTAAAGCCCAATGCACTGAACATCCTGGATTGCAGCTCGGAATTATTGATTCTTATACTTCCGCCGCCCATTTCATCACCATTAATTACCAGGTCATAAGCCTTTGCCCTAACTTTGTGGGGCTCACTTTCAAGAAGGTGAACATCCTCCTCAACTGGATGGGTGAATGGATGATGCTTTGCGACATATCTATCCTCTTCCACATCGTATTCAAACAGTGGAAAATCAGTAATCCACAATATTTTGAAATCATCCTTTGAAACCAGGTCAAGTCTTTTTGCAAGCTCATTCCTAAGATTGCCCAGGCTATCATTGGCTACATCAAAGCTGTCAGCTACAAACAACAACAGGTCGCCAGCTTCTCCCTCGAAAAATTCTATAATTCTTTTCATTTCTTCTTCATCAAAGAACTTGGCGATTGGAGAGCTTGTTCCATCCTCTGTAATTTTTATCCAAGCCAAGCCCTTCGCTCCGTAGGTCTTTGCAAAATCCTCAAGCTTGCTAATATCCTTACGGGTAAAACTCTCAGCGCCTTCCTTTACATTAATTCCTTTGACCACTCCACCAGATTTTATGGTTTCATCGAATACCTTGAACCCGCATCCATTCAATAATTCGGATGCATTTTTCAGCTCAAGCCCAAATCTTAAATCAGGTTTATCCACTCCATATCTTTCCATGGCCTCATCATAGGACATTCTTTTTAAAGGCAGCTCAATATCAATACCTTTTATCTCCTTGAACAGCCTCTGGACAAGCTTCTCATTTATGCCCAAAACATCCTCAACATCAACAAAGCTCATTTCAACATCAACCTGAGTGAATTCAGGCTGCCTGTTAGCCCTTAGGTCTTCATCCCTGAAGCATTTCACTATCTGGTAATATCTGTCCATACCAGATACCATTAGAAGCTGCTTCATTAGCTGTGGTGATTGTGGCAATGCATAGAATTGTCCAGGATTTACCCTACTCGGTACAAGATAGTCCCTGGCTCCTTCAGGTGTTGGTTTTGTAAGCATTGGAGTTTCTATTTCCACGAAACTGTTTTCATGGAAAAAGTCCCTTACCACCTTGGCAATATTTGCCCTAAGCTTAAGATTTTCCTGCATTGAAGGCTTTCGCAAATCAAGATATCTGTATTTAAGTCTCATTGACTCACTTACATTATCTTCATCCTTAATGTATATTGGAGGTGTTTCAGCCTCGTCAAGTACACGAATCTCCTCTGCCAGAATTTCTATGTCTCCGGTTGGCATGTTTGGATTCTTTGACTGTCTTTCCCTGACCGTTCCTTTAATTGCAATTACATATTCCGCTCTTACGGTCTCAGCCTTCGACATCATATCCTTGGGAGCCTCATCATCAAAAACTATCTGAACCATACCAGTTGTGTCTCTTAAATCTATGAAGAGTAATCCTCCAAGATTTCTTTCTCTCTGTACCCAACCCATAAGAACAACCTCTTTGCCAACATCCTCCATTCTCAAGCTGCCACACATATTTGTTCGTCTTAGATTTCCCATTCTTTCACCCATACATACTACCTCCTTAAAATAAATAAAGCCCCTCATCTCTGATTTTCAGGGACGAGAGGCTATCTCGCGGTGCCACCCTAATTAGGTTTTCCTCACTCAATTTATAACGTATTTCACGAGCAGTTATACTGCTGACTCAAAGGTGTCTTCATAGAATATTGGTGCTGAATTTCCACCATCATCAGCTCTCTTTACTCCAAGTGATTCCATTACTTTTCCTTATCAAAGTCTTTTTATTTAATTTAGATAATTATAAAATAATACTTACTTTGTGTCAAGTTCTAAGTTGCTCCATGACTTCTCAATTTCATTGATTTTCTGCCTTTTTCGGGTTTTCTGTTCAGACAGCCTCGACAAATATTCACTGATACTCCTGAA
>CAYMHD010000083.1:0-5351 GCA_964390135.1 uncultured Gudongella sp.
ATCTGCCAATCACGCTTCTTGCTGACGAGCGTAGCGCGGGTTTTACAACTCTATTCAAACTCGGGTCTTGGGATCGTAGAAGTTTTGGGCCATATCGCTGCCAAAAAGCACGGTAAGCTCATCACCTGATGCCAGAAGCCTACCTTCGCCTATCTCAAAACCGAACTCCTCCATTACATCGGGATCAATTCCCCGGATGGGTACACCTGCAACATATCGCCCATTTATGATTGATCCGTAGGTCTCCAGAGTGGGACTTACCGCAACAACATGGGGCAATGTCTTGAAGCTTACCACTGCAGCATCATCAAGCTTGACATCCTCCCTGCCGCCGTTTCCGGGCATGGAGGGATCGGACCATCCCTGCTGCACATTGATTGTTGTAAGGCTTCCCCACTGGGAAATCTGGTCCTCAAATGCCTGGGAAAGCCCAAAGCCAAGACTGAGCATTACTATGATGGAGCTTGCTCCGATAATCACTCCAAGGACCGTAAGGAAGGTCCTTAGCTTTCTTCTCCACAGATTTTTAATTCCCATAAAAAAGATGTCGATGTTATTCATCTATTTCCAGATCCTCATTGAATTTTTTGGCCTTTCTCTTCCTGTAGACAACAAAACCGACTATTGCTGCAAGAATAGCCAATCCAGGGATTATGAGCCTGGCCAGGGATCCTCCAACGCCAGGCTCCTCCATTGGAGGCTCCATCGGAAAATCAGGCATGGGCTCCATATCCATTACATTAAGGCTAAAGGGCTTTCTTTCCTCTTTCAATTGACCTGTGGAGTCCTCAAATGTAAAGACGACCTCGCCCTGGAGCTGCCCAGGCTCGCTTGGTATTACATAGCCTTCGAAATAATCACTGCTGCCGCTGTTGAAATTACCTACATAGTATTGACCGTTCTCGGTTTGGAAGTCTCCCTCCAGCTTAACCATCATATTATACAAGGGAACCTTTCCCGTATTGTAGAATTCAATTGAAATTGGTGTTGACTGCCCCACATAGGATTCCGGGAAGAAGCCTACCTCTCCAGTATCAAGCTTGGATTGCTGGACAACAGGGACGCCAATCAGCTCCACTGCAGTGTAGGGGTTGGCAAGACTGTCCTCATATTCAAAGTTTGCGGTTAGTGTGTAGGTCTTGGCCTTGGCATCCGGTACGGTGTACATGCTGATGGTCTTTTCGATCTTCCCCTTGGGAGGGATGCTGTCAATATAGAAGGTATTTGAGCTGTTTACAGGAGTGAACACTGAGCCAGACTCAGTCTCTTCATCTGCAGTCAGGTATATTTTGATGTTTCTGACGGTTTTTGTGTTGTTGGTATTGTAGAAGGACAGATTCATCTGAAATTCTTCTCCTGCACTGACAAGTGTAGGGGTGAAGCTGTACCTGTCTATGATTAGCTTTGGTGTGGATTGGTTTGCATCCTCATCCGGTGCATTAAGGAAGACGCCGATTATATGGGTGAGGGTCTCCCTTGAAGCAGGCTCCACCAATTCATCCGTATAGTCCACGGTTATTTCTATGGGATAGTTTCTGGTGGTACCGGTTCTGGTTGTTACAAAAAGGAACTGGTAGGACTTAACCTCTCCAGGTTGAATAGATTCAGTTTTTGTTATTCCCAGAGACTTGGGTACAAGTCCGCTTTCATCCTGGCTGCTTGCCTTCACCTCAATTTCCCTTGCTGGTGATTGACCTTGATTTCTAATATCAAAGGTTACCTTGACCTCCCTGTTCTGACCTAGAGCGCCTGTAGGATAGCTTAGGTTCTCAATTATCAGGTTGGATGCCCTGGCGTCATTTTTTGTAGCCTGAAAGGAAAAGTACTCCTGGGATTCCACAGGATTGTTGTCCCCATCTTTGTAGGTCAGCTGAACCATCATCTCGTGGTTTCCAGATCTGATCGTGTTGGAGGCCTTAAGCTCAAAGTATACGTAGCCCTTCCTTCCACCTGCAATGTCAGGAACCCTTTGGATGCTCAATCCATTGGCAAGAAGGAGGGATTCCTCTGACAGCTCGGGAAGGCTAACTGTAATATTCCTTGCAGGACCCTCACCCTTGTTCAGAAGCTCAAATCCAACTACAACCGGGTCTCCTGGGTTCACCGTCGTACTGGGCATTACATCGGTTCTTGAAAGGACCAGTTCAGGGCTGGTATCCTCCTGGATAACCCTGATGTTGATCCTTTCATTCAGGTTATACCTCTCGCCAAGACTGTCATAGTATACAACCCTAAGGTCCATGGAATAGGTGTCATCCGGTGCATCATTGTCGATTTCAATATCAAAGGTGAACTTTTCAGTGTCTCCTCCCTTGATGACCTCCTCCTCATCATAGCTCTTGCCATCCACAAGCACCATCCCCGAGGAATCAGAGTAGAGGGTTGCAGTTACATCCATAGCCTCTTCATAGCTGTTGCTGTTTTTTATTCTTATGTCAAGCTCAAAATCTTCTCCCGGTTCACCGGTAAAGGTATTGGGACTGACCATTAAAAGGTCAGGCTTGTCAAAGAACTCCCCTCCTGTAGCATAGGAACTGACAGGAAGAATTGCTAATATCATAATCATTGCCAATAGGCCACTAAATAACCGTTTCATCTATTCTGTTTCCTCCTTGTGAATTTCTTGGGTTTCAATTTTTTCGATATTACCATCCCGAAGGTGGACAATCCTGTGGGCGTAGTCTGATATTTCAACATCATGGGTAACTATTACAAGGGTCTGGCTAAATTCCTTTGCCATTCCCGTAATCAGGTCCATAACCTCAAAGGTGGTCTTTGAATCTAGGTTGCCTGTGGGCTCATCGGCGAACACTATCCTGGGGTTGCTCACAAATGCCCTGGCGATGCTGACCCTCTGCTGCTGACCGCCACTCATCTCGGAGGGCTTGTGGTGCAGCCTGTCTCCAAGTCCTACGTTCTTGAGCATCTTGGCAGCCGCCTTTTCCCGCAAAGCCCTGGGCACACCCTTGAAGGTGAGTACAAGGCTTACATTCTCCAGTGCAGTGAGGGTGGGAATAAGGTTATAGGATTGAAATACGAAGCCCACATTGAGCTGCCTGAATTTGGTGAGCTGCCGTTCACTCATCTTTTCAAGATGATGGCCGTTGATTATTATCTCACCCTTGGTGGGCTTTTCAAGCCCTGCCATCATGTTCAGCAGAGTGCTCTTACCCGATCCAGATGTTCCGATAAGGCAGATAAACTCTCTCTTGGCTATTGAAAGACTGACATCGTCAAGAGCCTTAATCTTTTCATCACCCATTCGATATATTTTTCTAACATTGTTAAGTCTTATGAATTCTTCCAGAACGACACACCTCCTCTTTTGACAATTTTAGTCTACCACAACGGGGAGGAATAGTAGTTACAAAATGTTTAAAATAAAACAAAAAAAGATTGCAGGAATATCCCTGCAATCTTGCCTGTAATTTATCTGTTCAGTTTTTTCTCCACCCTTGGGGCGCGAATTCTGTGAGCCTGTGGCATGTCCGACCCAAGAAGTGGAAGGAGATAATATTTGAAAGCCTCTGTTACGTGGTTCCCCGCTTCGTTTATATACTCATCCGGCATGGATTTGGTATACTTGGCCACATCCGACAGTGGTGACAGCTGGTAATCAACTGAATATATGCCAGTCCTGTGTATGGTCACCGACCCGTCAACATTGTTCCAGAGAGCGTACTGTGCAGCCTTTTCGCCCACCTCTCTTGCCTCCTGCTGGTCAACATCCGAGACACATCCGATAAAGGACCTTTGGAGGTAGCCAAAGGTATCGCTTCTTACCCTCTTTATTCCCAATCTTTTCTTTATTGTATCGGCAAGAAGATCTCCCAGGGCCCCAGTTCCTGATAGCTGGATATTACCGTGACTGTCCCTTTCAACCTCCTCCTGGAGGCTTGCGATGATTGGAGTTCCCTCCTCGTCAACAATACCCTCTGAAACTGCAATGACACATCTGCCGTATTTGTCGTAGACCTCCCTAATATCTGAAAGGAAATTATCAACAATGAATGGCCTTTCCGGCAGGTAGATAAGATGCGGTCCATCATCCGGATATTTTTGAGCCATTGAAGCAGCCGCAGTCAGGAATCCGGCATTTCGTCCCATTACAATTCCCACATAGACTCCTCCGAATGAATTTACATCCAGATTAACACCGGTAAAGGCCTGTGCTACAAATTTCGCAGCTGAACCATAGCCGGGACAGTGGTCATTGACCAGAAGGTCATTGTCTATTGTCTTTGGTATATGTATGGCTCTTAGCTCATATCCTGATTCCATTGCCTTTTGGTTCACTATCCTAACAGTGTCTGCTGAGTCGTTTCCTCCTATATAGAAGAAGAATCTAATATTGTGTGCCTCCAAAACCTTGAATATCTTGTTACAGTATTCATCATCCGGTTTGTCTCTGGTTGACAGCAATGCTGATCCAGGTGTTCTGGCAATTCTTTCAAAATTGTTGGTGGTTTCCTGCGTCAGGTCAAGAAATTCTTCATTTATTATCCCGGAAACTCCGTGAAGTGCCCCATAGATTTTCTCCACCTGTGAAAATTTCCTCGCCTCCAGCACAACTCCAACAAGCGATTGGTTGATTACAGCGGTTGGTCCTCCGCCCTGTGCAACAAGTGCATTACCCTTTAGCTTCATAGTCAGCCCCCCTTATTTTCAAGAAAAAACAATTCCATTCATAAGTAAATCTCTAACCTATTTATACCTCCATAATACCAGATTCAACCCTTTTCTTCAATAATACAGGTCCTTTGGGTGAAAAGGCTTTTTCGGTAGTTTAGTTCAATGGATTGTGTTATAATTGAGACAAACAATGATTAAGGGGGATTTTTCAATGGATAAGGTAATGATTAGGATGAGAATGAGCGCCCACGATGCACATTATGGTGGAAACCTTGTGGATGGAGCAAGAATGCTTGGCCTGTTTGGGGATGTTGCCACTGAACTGCTTATTAGACACGATGGAGATGAAGGACTTTTTGTTGCATATGACATGGTTGAGTTTACTGCACCTGTCTATGCAGGAGATTATATAGAGGCAGTTGGAGAAATCACAAAGGTTGGAAACACCTCAAGAAAGATGAAGTTTGAAGCCAGGAAGGTAATCGTTCCAAGACCTGACATCAATGATTCAGCATGCGATTTCCTTGAGGAGCCAATAGTTGTGGCAAGGGCTGAAGGAACCTGTGTGGTTACGAAGGACAAGAAGAGGAAGTAGAGCCAGAGAACAATGAACATTTGGAAAGCCTCGGCAACGATTTTTATCGGACCGCTCACGGCCGCTTGGCCAGGTAATGTCCTCAAAAATGTTCCCTTCGGCTTTCCTGGGAATCAGTCATCGT
>CAYMHD010000083.1:5451-7906 GCA_964390135.1 uncultured Gudongella sp.
TAATTGAGAATTGAGAACTGTGAATTGTGAATTAAAATCATGGGGGGTAGAATAATGGAGAAGCTAATTATTACCGCTGCAATTTGTGGGGCGGAGGTTACAAAGGAACACAATCCAAATGTACCATATACAGAGGAGGAAATTGGCAGGGAAGCGGAATCGGCATACAAGGCAGGAGCCAGCATCATCCACCTTCACGTAAGGGAGGACGACGGAACTCCAACCCAAAGCAAGGAGAGGTTCAAGGAATGCATGGATGAGGTCAGAAGAAGATGTCCAGATGTCATCATCCAGCCTTCTACAGGTGGGGCGGTTGGAATGACTGATGAGGAAAGACTTCAGCCAACTGAACTTTTCCCGGAAATGGCCACCCTTGATTGCGGAACCCTAAACTTCGGTGGGGACGAGATATTCGTAAACACGGAAAATACAATCAAGAACTTTGGAAAGATAATGATTGAAAGGGACATAAAGCCTGAGATAGAGGTATTTGACAAGGGCATGATTGACTATGCAATCAAGTTCCAGAAGCAGGGCTTCATAAAGACTCCAATGCATTTTGACTTTGTTCTTGGGGTACAGATGTCAGCCACTGCAAGAGACCTTGCCTTTATGGTTGACAGCATACCACAGGGATCAACCTGGACCGCGGCAGGAATCGGAAGGAACCAGTTCCCCATAGCTGCAATGACCATTGCCATGGGTGGCAATGTAAGGGTAGGCTTTGAGGACAATACCTATATTTCAAAGGGTGTTCTTGCAAAATCCAACGGTGAAATGGTGGAAAAGGTAGTGAGGATTGCAAATGAGCTGGGCAGGGAGATAGCGACACCTGCAGAGGCAAGGGAGATTTTGGGCCTGAAGCCATTAAAGTAAAATTAACCTGAACGAAAAATAGATATCCTTTGGGGTATCTATTTTTCAAATCATGAGAAGGGAAGAAGATCCATGAAATTTGACCCCATCAAATACAATGACAATCCCCAAGACGGCTTGGTTTGCAGTAAAAAGGGCATGGTTGCAAGCACAAATCCATATGCCTCCCAGGCAGGTATTGAGGTTATGAAAGCCGGTGGAAACGCCTTTGATGCAGCTGTGGCAGCGGCGGCAGCTCTTGTTGTGGTTGAGCCAACAGGCTGCGGACTGGGTTCGGATGCATTTGCAATCCTTTATTCAAAGGGTGAGCTGCATGGTCTAAACGGTAGCGGCTACTCCCCAAGAGGGCTAACAAGTGAACATTTGAATAGGCTTGGTCTAAAGGAAGTGCCCAGATACGGCCCATTGCCTGTTATGGTTCCCGGTGCTGTTGCATCCTGGAAGGCAATTCTAGACAGATTTGGCAAGCTTACCCTTAAGGAGGTACTCCAGCCTGCAATTGAGCTGGCACAGGAGGGCCATATTGTCCAGCCTGTAATATCAGGAAGCTGGGAAAGGGCACTGGAGCTTCAGAGGAAAATGGGTGCTGAAGAACATTTCCTTCACTGGTTTGATGCCTTTTCCCTGGATGGGAGGGCACCAGGTCCAGGGGAGCTCTGGAAAAGCGAGGACCTTGCAAGGACCTTGAGAACCATAGGGGATTCGGAGGGAGAGGACTTTTACAGAGGGAAGCTGGCAGATAGGATAGTGGCATTTTTAAGATCGGCGGGTGGAGTTATGACCTTGGAGGATTTGGCAGAGTTCAAACCTCAATGGGTGCAGCCCTTAAGTGTAAGCTACAGGGGCTATGACATTTGGGAGCTGCCTCCAAACGGACAAGGGATCACAGCACTTTTGGCATTATCCATATTGGAGAATATCACTGTAGATTCCAAGGATCCTGTAGAGATCATCCACAAATCAATAGAGGCGATGAAGCTGGGGTTTGAGGATGGGATTCCACATGTTGGAGATCCCGGATTTCATCAGGAAGACTGGGGCGGGATCTTAAGCATGGATTATGGAAGAAAAAGGGCAGCCCAAATTGACAGTCTGGCCAGAACGCCTAAATGTAGAATACCCTCAAGGGGACCGTCTAACTTGCTGCCGCAGATGGAGACGGGAACATGATTTCCTTTATCCAAAGCAACTACAGGGGCTTTGGGTCTGGACTTGTAGTACCAGGAACAGGCATATCCCTTAACAACAGGGGCTTTGATTTCAGCATGGACAAGAAGGGTGCCAATTTCCTCCAAGGCAGGAAGAGACCCTACAATACCATAATTCCGGGCTTCATGACAAAGGACGGTAAGACTGTCGGGCCCTTTGGACTTATGGGAGGCTACATGCAGCCCCAGGGTCATATCCAGCTATTGGTCAATATCCTTGAAAGGGGAATGGACCCCCAAGTTGCCCTGGACCATCCACGTTGGCAATGGACCGGCAGCATGGATATTTCAGTGGAGAGGGATTTTTCCGAAGAGATCAGGAAAGCTTTGGAAAAAAGAGGACACAGGATTGTTGAAAGCCAGGACACTTC
>CAYMHD010000083.1:7917-8987 GCA_964390135.1 uncultured Gudongella sp.
AAGGAATGAAGAGGGTTTGCTGTATGGGGCGACGGAAAAGCGGGCGGACAGCCTTATTGCAACCTGGTAACCATATTGTAACTTCAAATTGCTGCCATTGTGTGATATAATGTTTATTGAACAATCTTCGAAGGATCATTTCTCGAATCACTTACACAATTATATTCCCGAAATAATTACAAGAACATACTGACTAAATAAACCTTGTCCGGCAAGGTTTTGTATGCAGTTTATAAATATATTACACAGGTATATAAACTACCAGGAAGCGAGGTGTAGCTTTGAACAAGGAGATACTTGAAGTAAAGAAATTATCTGAACTGAAGGAAATCGCAAAGGCATATGACATACCAGGTTACTACAGGATGAAAAAGAATGAGCTGATCAATGCAATAACAAACCAGGAGCCTGAAAAGCCACAGGATGTTGAAAAGGAAATTGTTGCAGATGATGTTGAGATCACAGACGATCTTTCTGACAATGCTTCCGAGGAAATGGAAAGCCTGGATGAGAAGGATATTGCAGAGGGTATTCTCGAGATGCATCAGGATGGCTATGGATTCCTTAGAAGGGACAACTATCTTTCAGGGGATGATGACATCTACATATCCCCATCACAGATCAGAAGGTTCAGGCTTCAGACTGGTGACAAGATCACGGGCATCACAAGACCACCGAAATCAAATGAGAAGTTCAACGCGCTTCTGTTTATAAAGGCAGTCAATGATATGCCTCCGGCAACGGCTATAAACAGACCGGACTTTGACAGTCTGACCCCAATTTATCCAATTGAAAGACTTAAGCTTGAAACCGATGGAAGAGAATATGCCACAAGGATGATCGACCTAGTTGCTCCAATCGGGAAGGGTCAGAGGGGTATGATAGTTGCACCACCCAAGGCAGGCAAGACAACCCTGCTGAAGATGATAGCAAACGGAATTGCAAAGAACCATCCTGAGGTTGAGATAATAATACTTCTTATAGATGAGAGACCTGAAGAGGTTACTGACATGAAGAGGTCTGTCAAGGGGGCTGTTGTATATTCAACCTTTGACGAGCTGCCCAAGGCC
>CAYMHD010000084.1:0-5950 GCA_964390135.1 uncultured Gudongella sp.
GTGGTAATCTTGGGCAAAGCGGTTCTGTTTCTTTTATGTTTGACAGGAAAGGCTTTATAGCAATAGAGAGGTCGGAGTCCATGGATGAGGACGAGCTGACCATGCTAGCCATTGAGTTGGGTGCAGAGGAATTTGAGGCTGAAGAGGATGGCTTTGAAGTAATCATGGAGCCATCAGATTTCAATGTAGTGAGAAATGGTCTACAGGAATACAGCTTTGCTGCCGCCGAGCTTACCTACCTACCCCAGAATATGGTGACGCTTCAGGATGAGAAGGATATCAAAAATATGGAGAAGCTGATTGATATGCTGGAAGATAATGATGATGTCCAGGAAGTTTACCACAATTGGGAGATTCCCGAGGAAGCTTAGAGAATCAAGAACAATTTATCCAACAAACAGAATCTGATGGAAAAGGGATTTCCCTGACAGTCCATCAGATTTTTTTAAAAAGAGGTGGAGCGGATGAGAAAATTAGATGCAATATTGGTAATCGCACTGGTCATAGCATTGTCACTAATAGCCCTTGTGATGGCCATTGAGGAAAATACCTACAATCTCGAGTACTATATGGAATCCTTTGAAGAGAATGGCGTATATCATGTTACAGGAAAGACTGAGGAGGAGCTCCAGGTGGTCTCGAAGGATATTATAACCTATCTCAAGGGGAGTCAGGATGATGCTCTGGATAGGCATTTCAACGAAAGGGAAATCCATCACATGGAGGATGTTTTAGGGCTTTATGAGCTTGCAAGGGTTATAAAGCTAGTATCAGCATTGCTTGCTTTGGGGATAATATTTTTGTTTCTATCAAAGGAAAAGGCTGGTTTCATGGGCAAGTGGATGGTACTTGGCATTTTCGCAAACCATATTTTACTTATCCTTCTTGGGATATTTATTGTAACTGACTTTACAAAATACTTCACTATTTTCCACGAAATATTTTTCGACAATGACCTTTGGATTCTAAACCCCAATACCGATCTGCTTATTCAGATGCTGCCAGAACCATTTTTTATTAACATAGCAGTCAAAATTGGCTTGAGCTTTATCAAATATCTGGCTTTGGCTCAGCTTATTGGGTATATTTTCTACAAGAAGGGTAAATACACCATAGGGAGATTCAAGAGCAGCAAGAGATACTAGGCAAAGCAGGCCTTGTGTCTATTTGACGGTTTACAATGATACCTGTATGATGTATAATTAGAACTTGAATTGTTTGGGAATGACAGAGTAGGTAAAGAGCGTTAAGTGCCTCGGGATGGGAAGTTGCCCGTTGACGAAAGAAATTTTCTGCGATTCTTTACCGCATCCGCTGACAATTAGAGATACTTTCTTTAATTGGCAGTAGCTGTCAGTTAAGGAAAGGAGATTGAAATGAAAAGAAAAACAGCAAAAATCAATGTACGTACAATGGTGAAGGCAGGATTTCTGGTTGCAATATCAATTGTAATGACCAGATTTGCCTATGTTATGGTGCCACTGGCAGGAGTATCTGCATTAAGGATCAGCTTTGGAGACTTGCCATTGATGCTATCGGGTATGATGTTTGGTCCACTTGTAGGTGGACTGACAGGCTTTTCGGCAGATATTATTGGCTTTCTGATCAATCCGCAGGGTCCATATCATCCAGGATTCACACTAAGCTCAATACTATGGGGTGTTATTCCAGGGCTTGTATTCTATAGATTCAGAGGAGAGAGGGATTACGAAAAGGTATATTCCTACAAGAATATTCTCCTGGCTGTGCTTTTGGTTACTGTAGTGGTATCCCTGGGACTTAACACCTATTGGCTGTCCACATTATATGGGAGGGGCTTCATTGTTCTCTTGCCAACCAGAGTATTGGCTGCCTTGATAAGCATCCCGCTACATACTGTTATTATCAAATACCTAATGAAGTATTTGAGACGATTTATCTAGAAATCATCTACACTCCCGTCAAGCTGACGGGAGTGTTTCAAAGTCTAGCAATTTTTTGACAATCTCTTTGAAAATCAATGTCAAAAGAAGTATAATAAACATATGAACTAAAGACTAGGAGGGTTATAATGAAAAAAACATTGCCAATAGCATTATCCAACAGACATATTCATATTAGCCAGAAGGATCTGGATACAATTTTCGGGGAAGGCTATGAGCTCACTAAAATGAAGGATCTTTCCCAGCCTGGACAATATGCCTGTGAAGAGAAGGTGGATGTGGTAGGACCTAAGAAAACCATCAAGGGAGTGAGAATTCTCGGACCTGTCAGACCAGATACTCAGCTTGAGGTATCCATAACGGATGCATTCACCCTTGGGGTTGCACCAATGATTAGAAACTCAGGGGATGTGGTGGATACACCAGGAGTCAGGATTGTTGGACCAAAGGGCGAGGTTGAGATAGAAAAGGGAACAATTGTAGCTGCAAGACACATCCATATGCACACAAAGGATGGCGAGGAATTTGGCGTCAAGGACGGAGAAATAGTGAGTATAAAGGTGCCTGGACCAAGAGGTCTTGTTTTCGACAATGTACTTGTTAGGGTACATCCAAGCTATGCTCTTGAAATGCACGTGGATATCGAGGAAGGAAATGCTGCAGGAATCAGAAATGGAGACATGGTTGAAATAATCAAGCAGTAACAAATTAATAGACGAGAGGTGAGATTATGATAGATGTAGCAGGAATAATTGATCATACAGCCTTGAAGGCTGATACATCAAAGGAGAACATAAGAGTTTTATGTGAGGAAGCCAAGGTAAACAAGTTTAAAGCCGTATGCGTGAATCCAACACATGTGAAGTACTGCAGCGAGCTTCTAGAGGATTCAGAGGTTAGGGTGGCAACTGTAATAGGCTTTCCATTGGGAGCGAATACATCTCAGACCAAAGCCTTCGAAACAAAGGATGCAATTGCCATGGGAGCTCACGAAGTGGATATGGTAATAAATGTAGGGGCACTTAAGGACGGGAATTTTGATCTTGTTAGGTCTGACATAGAGGCGGTAGTGGTGGCAGCCGACAATAAGGCATTGGTTAAGGTCATTATAGAGACTGCGCTTCTCACTGATGATGAGAAGAAATCATTCCAAGAGCAGGCTCGTCTCTATAATGAAAAAGGCCTGTCAGCTTGCAATGGAGGCAGGGGCTGACTTTGTTAAGACATCAACAGGCTTTAGCACGGGTGGAGCAACCCTTGAGGATGTTAGGCTAATGAGGTCTGTTGTGGGAGAGAAGCTTGGCGTCAAGGCATCAGGTGGAGTCAAGGATTACAAGACAGCTGTTGCAATGATGGAAGCAGGAGCTAGCAGAATAGGTACCAGCTCAGGTGTTGAAATAGTGAAGGGATAAAAATAAAGGGTTTAGCCCTTTATTTTTTTGATAAATATTTAAGAATTCTATCAGTGGGTAATAAATGTTTTGTAGAATGTTGAAAGGAGGGATTGCGAATATGGAATACACAAGAAAAGAAATCGGTAATGGTTTAAATATCAATTCAACCTATACAGATAAATTCAAGTCCAATTATCTGGGAGCCTATATCATCAGACCCCTTGATAGGGATGAGGTTACTATGAATTCTCTGCTTCCAATGGTACTTGGAAGGGGTACAAGGAAGTATCCGGAAACCCTGGAACTCAAAAGGAGACTTGAAGCTCTTTTTGGTGCCAATCTCAATGTGAGTGCCTCCAGGAGAGGAGAAAGACAAATCATTAAATTCTCAATGGAATGGGCAGATGGTCGATACACAGGAGAAGAGGGCTTGGACAGTGAGATCCTTCAGATGTTTAGAGAGGTAATTTTTGAACCATATCTGGTAGGGGGTTCATTTTCCTCCAAATACCTTGAACAGGAGAAGAGAAATCTAATAACCAGGATAAACAATAAGATCAACGATAAAAGAAGCTATTCTATTAATAGATGCATTGAAGAAATGTGCAAAGGGGAAAGATTCAGCATATATCCTGGAGGCTATGTGGAGGATGTTCCCAAGATAGATGAAAAGGTTCTTTTTGACCACTACAGAAAAGTTCTTCTTACGAGTCAGATTGAGGTTGTTTACACGGGACACGACAATCATATGGATATTGAAGGAATAATCCCTGAAGAGTTCCTGGATAGAAAACAGGTGACATACGTTCCCAGGGAGACGATAATTGAAAAGTCCCAGAACAGAAATCAGGTTAGAGAAAAAATGCCAGTGACTCAAGGAAAGCTGGTCTTGGGATACAGGGCTGGAATACCCTATGAGGACAAGCTATACAACGGATTGCTCCTCGGTAATGAAATCTTTGGTGGGGGGCCCAACTCAATTCTTTTCAGGAATGTAAGGGAGAAGCATAGTCTGGCTTATTATGTGACTTCGAATATTGTAAAGCATAAATCCATCGTGCTTCTGGATGCAGGGATAGAATTTCAGAACTACCAAAAGACCGTTGACCTCATAAATGAAGGACTAAAGGATATGGTAAACGGAAACTTTACAGATGAGGACATGGAAATTGCCAAGAAATCAGTTAGAACGTCAAGCGAATCAATAATTGACAGCCCACAGCTTATGTCCGAGTTTGCATTTGGAAAGATCATTGCAAATGATGATAGGAGTCTGGAAGATATGATCCGTCAGCTGGAAGATGTAACAAGGGAAGATGTTAAACAGGCCATGAGCAAAGTGAACCTGGATACCATCTACTTCATGGATGGATTAGACAGGGAGGTGCAGGATGAAAGCAATTAGGAATGAAACCCTAAGGGAAGAGATTTATCATCAGGAGCTGGAAAACGGAATAAATATGTTCTACTTTCCAAAGAAAGGCTTCACAAAGAAGTATGCCATTTTTACCGCCAATTATGGCTCCACAGACAATATCTTTGTGCCACTGGGAGGGAAGGAGCCTGTGGAGCTTCCTGAGGGTATTGCTCATTTTCTTGAACACAAGCTGTTTGAGGAGCCGGATGAGGACCTGTTTCAGAAGTTTTCATCCCAGGGAGCATATGTGAATGCATATACAAACTTCAACCAGACATCATATCTGTTCTATTCAACAGATAATTTTTATGAGAACCTTGAGCTGCTGGTAAAATTTGTGCAGAGCCCATATCTAACGGATGAAAACGTTGAAAAGGAAAAGGGGATCATTGCACAGGAAATTCAGATGTATCAGGATAATCCCAAGTGGGTCGTATTTTTCAATACCCTTAAGGCCATGTATCACAGGCATTCAGTCAGAACTGATATTGCTGGAACGGTTGAGAGCATATACAATATAACAAGGGAAGATCTGGAAACTGCATACAATACATTCTATAATCCAGGGAACATGGTTCTTTTCGTTGTTGGCGACCTTGACAAGGATGAAATATTGAGAACCGTGGAAAAGGCAGGCAAGGAATATCCCACAGCCCTGGAGGAGGTTGAACGGATAGTGCATGATGAGCCGGATGAAATCCTTTTGAAATCAATTGAAGAGAGAATGATGACATCAAAACCCCTTTTCAACATAGGAGTTAAGGACATTCAGCTGGGTTTGAAAGGTAAGGATGCAATTAAAAAGGATATCATCACCAACATCATCCTGGATATGTTGTTTACGAACAGCTCTGAGTTCTATAATGAGCTGTATAATGAGGGTCTTGTGGACAGTAGCTTTGGAGCATACTTTACGGGCAAGAGGACATACGGACATTCTCTGATAGCCGGACAAAGTGATAGTCCTCAGGAAGTATACAATAGGATTATTGCAATGTTCAGGATGCCTGACAGGTATATAACCCGGGAAGCCTTCCAGAGAATCAAAAAAAAGGAAATAGGTGGCTTTTTAACTGGATTCAATTCTATTGAATTTATTGCAAACAACTTGACGGATCTTTACTTTCAGGATTTCTTGCTCATAGATTACCTTGACGTTCTCAATGAAATTACTTTCGAAGACATAACCGAAAGATTCAAGAGTCACTTTGTTGAAG
>CAYMHD010000084.1:5960-6417 GCA_964390135.1 uncultured Gudongella sp.
GGAAACAGACCATAAGAATCGGGGTGTGATTTATGAATCAGACAATAATTGAAAGGTGGTTAAACAATGGATCCAGTAGCATTTTCAATATTCGGACTGGAGGTTCGATGGTATGGATTGCTAATAGCAACGGCGGTAATGATTGGAGCCCTTATCGCCATGAAGGAAGCTGGCAGAAAAGGAATTAAAGAGGAAACCTTAATAGACTTCCTACTGTTTGCTGTACCCGTTGCTATTATATTTGCTCGACTATATTATGTGATTTTCTCCTGGGGTTACTACAGTGAAAATCCAGGTCAAATACTGAACATTAGAGGTGGCGGGTTGGCAATCCACGGAGCGGTTATAGGTGGTGCTCTGGTGGCAATAGTGTTTACCAGGATAAAGAAACTCAATTTCTGGACTCTGGCGGATGTGTCAGCACCAAGTCTCATATTGGGACAGGCCATAGGAAGGT
>CAYMHD010000084.1:6427-8552 GCA_964390135.1 uncultured Gudongella sp.
ACTGGAGCTATTACAGCGGAGATTTTTTGAAGATGATTAACACCAGACTGGGAGGAATGGCAATACACGGAGGCGTCATAGGCGGGGTGTTTGCAGGGTATGTATTCTGCAGAATTAAAAAACTCAGCTTTCCAAAGCTCGTGGACATTACGGCGCCCAGCCTCATACTCGGCCAAGCCATAGGAAGATGGGGGAATTTCATAAACCAGGAAGCCCATGGAGGACCCACTGATCTACCTTGGGGAATAATGGTGGATGGAGTGAAGGTGCATCCAACCTTTCTTTATGAATCATTATGGAATCTTCTTGTATTCCTGTTCCTGATCTGGTACAGGAAAAAATCCAAAGTGGAGGGAGAGATTTTCCTTCTATATGTGATCCTGTATTCTGTTGCGAGATTCTTTATCGAAGGCCTGAGAACCGACAGCCTCATGCTTGGACCATTTAGGGTGGCTCAGCTAATAAGTGTTTTAACCATAGCAGTTGGTGGAGCTGTTCTTTTCAGAAGAAAGAAGGCTGCGGAGAAGAAGCTTTAATTATAAAAATTAATACTGGAATGTGAGTATAAGACCCGGAAGACTGGCTTCCGGGTTTTGTTCTGCCCTGGCATAGGACTAAAGTCCCAAAACGACGCTTTATCTAACTAAAATGGTGGATAAAAACTGGAGTTTGGGGTAAAATAGATACAAAGTGGGGCGAAGTGGAGGAAAGTGGTAAATAAAGTGCAAAGGTGGAGAAGAGTATGTTTATAGGTGAATATCAACATACTATCGATGGTAAGGGAAGATTGATAATACCTTCAAAATTCAGAGATCCTCTTGGAGACGAGTTTGTAATGACCAAGGGTCTGGATAATTGCCTTTTTGTTTACCCAAAGGATGAATGGAAAATTGTTGAGGATAAGCTTAAAAGCCTACCCATGACCAACAAGGATGCCAGGGCCTTTGTTAGGTTCTTCTTTTCAGGAGCCACTGAATGTATTCTCGATAAACAGGGAAGGGTATTGATTCCAGGGAATTTAAGGGACCACTCCAAGCTTATGAAGGATACTGTGGTAATCGGAGTGTCAACAAGGCTTGAAATATGGAGCAAGGAAGAATGGGATAGCTACAATGATGATGACAGCTTGAGCTATGACAGCATTGCGGAAAAAATGGCTGAACTGGGAATCTAACTAGATTAATGCATTTAAGGGGGTGTTCACATGGAATTTCATCATGTTTCGGTTTTGCTCAATGAAGTACTTGAGGGATTGTCAATCAAGGAGGATGGAATATATGTGGACGGTACTCTTGGAGGGGCAGGTCATTCAAGGGAAATTGTAAAGAGACTCATGAACGGAAGGCTTGTGGGAATAGATCAGGATGAGAACGCCCTTGAAAAATCCAAGGAAGTTTTGAAGGAATACATTGACAAGGTGGATCTTGTACATTCCAACTACGTAAACATAAAAGAGGTATTGAAGGATTTGAACATAGATAAGGTTGATGGAATATTGCTTGACCTTGGAGTATCATCACATCAGTTGGATACTGAGGAAAGGGGATTTTCTCATAACAAGGATGCGCCTTTGGACATGAGAATGGACACCACAAGTGATTTTTCAGCCTGGGATGTTGTAAACAATTATTCAGCTGAAGAGTTAACCAGAATTTTTCTTCAATACGGTGAAGAAAAATGGGGAAAGAGAATCGCTGAATTCATCGTCAAGGAAAGGACTGAAAAACCGATAGACACCACTATGGAGCTGGTGACCGTTATCAAGAAGGCGATTCCGAAGAAGGTAAGGATGGAGGGACATCATCCAGCAAAGAAGACCTTTCAGGCAATCAGGATAGAGGTAAATGGAGAATTGGATGTCCTAAAGAGAGCCATATCGGATATGGTGGAGTGCCTGAAGCCTGGAGGAAGATTGGCAATAATAACCTTTCATTCACTGGAGGACAGGATAGTAAAGGAACAATTCAAGGAGCTTTACAAGGATTGCATCTGTCCACCGGAATTTCCAACCTGCATTTGCGACAAGAGAAGAGAAATTGAAATAATCACCAGAAAACCAATAGTACCTGGCAAAGAGGAGCTGGATGAGAACCCAAGAAGCAGATCGGCTAAGCTTAGAGTGGCT
>CAYMHD010000085.1:0-8548 GCA_964390135.1 uncultured Gudongella sp.
TTATTGTCCGTATACGGACCTTCAGGGGATGAATCCTTGATTAGCGAAACAATTCGCCAGGAGATTAGTGAGTATGTTGATGAAATAACAACAGACTCTCTTGGAAATCTAATTGCGAGGAAAAAGGGTGAAGGCAAGAAGATTATGGTTTCAGCCCACATGGACCAGATAGGTTTTATCATTACAGACATTGATAAGGAAGGGTTCTTGAGATTTGGTAATGTGGGTGGAATATCTCCAGATATCAGCTTAAGTCAGAGGGTTATTTTCAAGAATGGCACTATAGGAGCCATCTTTTCAGAGCCTATGGAAAAGTCATCCGAAAGAAAGCTTGAGAACATGTATATAGACATCGGAGCGAAGGACAAGGAAGAAGCTGAAAAAATGGTTGACATAGGAGACATGTGCATCTATTACAGCTCCTTTGCCCATAACGAAAATGTTGTATTCACACCATATTTGGACGATAGGGTAGGGTGTTTTGTTGCCATTGAGGCCCTCAAGAGACTTACCAAGACTGATAATGACCTGTATTTTGTCTTTTCCGTTCAGGAGGAGGTTGGACTTAGGGGAGCTAGAACAGCAGCCTATGGCATAGAGCCGGATTTCGGAATTGCTGTTGATGTGACTGCCCATGGGGACACTCCCAAGGCAAAGAGGTTTGCAGTGGGTCTACACAAGGGAGTGGCAATCAAGGTTAAGGACAACTCAATCATAACTCATCCTTCAGTGAGGAATTCATTGATAGATATCGCCAAGGCTGAGAATATTACCTATCAGCTGGAGGTACTTGAATTTGGAGGAACGGACTCAGGTGCAATACACCTGACAAAAACAGGAGTGCCTTCAGGAGTAATTTCAATTCCAACAAGATATGTTCACTCAACGGTTGAAATGGCATCAAAAGAAGATATTGAAAGCAGCATAGCACTTTTGGAAGGATATCTATCCAAAAAGCAATAATGTTTGGAACAATAAAAGTCTGTTCTGGAAGTCGGTGGGTAAGCCTGCTTTCAGCAGGCTTTTTATTGCGAAAATGTGTTATAATTTAGCTGTAGCAATTAGAGGTAGGCAAGGAGAAGTGAAAATGAAAAAATATCTTATAAATACATCCGGATGTCAGGCAAATGAGCTGGATTCGGAAAAAATTTCCTGGGTGTTGGATACAATGGGCTATGAATCAACACAAGACAAGGAGGAGGCAGATATAATCCTGTTCAACACCTGCGCTGTCAGAAAGAGTGCAGAGGACAAAGTGTTTGGGCAGCTAGGTGAACTCAAGGAGCTTAAAAGAAGAAAGCCGGAGGTTATTCTTGGAATATGCGGCTGCATGATGCAAAGGGAGGATATCAGGGAGTACTTTTTATCCAAGCACAAGCACATTGATCTAGTATTTGGAACCAACAATATCCATAAGCTACCTCAGCTGGTATCGAGACAGCTGGAAACAGGAAAAACAATAGTTGATATAATCGAGGACACAAGAGAAATCGATGAAAACATAGATGCTCACAGAAAGTATTCGTACAAGGCCTATGTGGACATCATGTATGGTTGTGACAACTACTGCACCTACTGCATAGTCCCCTACACAAGAGGAAGGGAACGTAGCAGGGAGCCGGAAACCATCCTTCAGGAAATTCGTAGGCTTGTGGAATCAGGAGTCAAGGAAGTGACCCTGCTGGGTCAAAACGTAAATTCATATGGAAAGACCCTGGCCATGGATTACTCATTCCCAGATCTGTTAAAGGACATAAATGACATTGAAGGACTGGACCGTATTCGGTTCATGACCTCACATCCAAAGGACTTCACAGAACGCCTTGTGGAGGCCTATGTTGAACTGGACAAGCTTAGCCCTCACCTTCACCTTCCGGTGCAGTCAGGGAGCAACAGGGTGCTTAGGATGATGAATAGAAAGTACACCCGAGAAGAGTATCTTGAAAAAATAAATGCTATCAAGAAAAGGATGCCAAACCTGGCAATCACAACAGACATTATTGTGGGATTTCCGGGCGAGACTGACGAAGATTTCCAGGAAACCATCGACTTGGTCAAGGAGGTTGAGTTTGATTCGGCTTTTACCTTTCTCTATTCCATAAGAGAGGGTACCATTGCCGCAAAAATCAAGGAACAGGTTCCTGACCATATCAAACATGAAAGGTTTCAAAGGCTGCTGGACACCCTTCATCCAATAGGTTTAAGGATAAATCAAAGGCTTTTGGGTACGGTTCAAAAGGTTTTGGTTGAAGAGGTAAGTAAAAATGACAGTCAAATAATGAGTGGCAGGACTGAAAGCGCCAAGCTGGTTCATTTCCCCGGAGGAGAGGAATTGATCGGCAAAATCGTAGACGTAAGAATTAACAATGTTAAGACATTTACCCTTGAAGGAGATATGATTGACTAGGAGGACCAAATGGGAACACTTACTCCAATGATGCAGCAATATGTTGATACAAAGAAAAAATACTCGGATGCCCTTCTGTTTTTTAGGCTTGGAGATTTTTATGAGATGTTCTTCGAGGATGCAAAGATTGCATCCAGGGAGCTTGAAATTGCCTTGACCAGCAGGGACTGCGGTCTGGATGAAAAGGCTCCCATGTGCGGGGTACCTCATCATGTGGCTGAAACATACATTTCCAGGCTGGTTGATAAGGGCTACAAGGTAGCCATCTGTGAGCAGGTGGAGGATCCAGCCTTGGCCAAGGGCTTGGTCAAAAGGGATGTTGTGAGGATTGTAACTCCAGGAACGATACTGGATGGGAATATTCTGGATGAAAAATCAAACAATTTCCTGGCGAGCATTTACCTGGATGAATATGGAGTTGGTCTTTCTTATGTTGATAATTCAACTGGAGAAATGTTCACCACTGAATTTATTGGCGAAGAGGAAAACAGTCAAAGATTTGTACTTGATGAACTGGGAAAGATCATGCCTTCTGAAATAGTCTGCAACAAGGGCTTTGTAAGAGATAAGAAGCTAATTGCAATTTTAAGGGATAAGATCAATCCCTATATCAATGTTCAGGATGATACCTTTAATGATGTTGAAAGCAGCAAGGAGTCCATACTTGGGTTTTTAGATGAGAAAAGCTATGAAAATAACAACCTAAAGGAAAAAATATACTCAATACTTTCCCTGGGAAAGCTTGTGGATTATCTGAGAGATACCCAATTTACAGCAATTGACCATATTAAGGAGCTTCAGTATTACGAACCTGACCATTTTATGTTGATGGACATAAATACCAGAGCCAACCTGGAAATCCACGAGACCATGAGATCCAAGGAAAAAAGGGGAGCCTTAATTGGAATACTTGACAAGACTCAAACTGCAATGGGAGGCAGACTACTGAGAAAATGGCTGGAACAGCCATTGCTGGATAGAAAGCAGATAGAATCAAGACTGGATATGGTTGAGTTTCTTTCAAACAATCCATTTCAGCTTGAGGAAATAAAGGATATACTAAAGACAATATATGATATTGAGAGACTGATCAGCAAAATATCAAACGGGAATTCCAGTGGTCGTGATATGCTTGCATTAAGTCAATCCATACAGAATATTCCTCAGCTGAAGGGCATTCTTATTGAGACTGGACTTAAGCAATTCCATAGACTGCAGGAAGAGATGGACGATTTAAGGGATATTCACCAGCTACTGACCAGCGCCCTGGATGAGAGTCCGCCACTTTCTGTAAAGGAAGGTGGAATCATAAGAGAGGGATATGATGAGCAGCTTGATGAACTGAGGGAAAGCAAAACCAAGGGTAAGGAATGGTTGGCGAGACTGGAGTCTGAGGAAAAGAACCGAACAGGGATTAAAACTCTCAAGGTTGGCTATAACCGAGTGATGGGCTATTATATAGACATAAGAAAATCAAGCATTGACCAGGTCCCCGATAATTACATCAGAAAACAGACTCTTGCAAATTCGGAAAGATATTATACAACGGAGCTTAAGAGTATTGAGGACAAGATCCTTGGAGCAGATGAAAAGGCCATCAATCTTGAGTACGAGCTTTTCCAGGAGATTAGAAATCAAATTAAGGGTGAAATTCAAAGGCTTCAAAAAACAAGCAAGCTAATTGCGGTGCTGGATGTTGTGATGAGTCTTGCAATCGTCGCAAATGCCAATGGCTTTACCAGACCAAGTCTTAATACCAATGGAATAATAAATATTGATGAAGGAAGACATCCGGTTGTTGAAGCAACCATAAAGCATCAGCTATTCGTACCGAATGATGCCTATATGGATACAAGAGACCAGATGGTCCATATCATTACAGGACCAAATATGGCCGGGAAATCAACGTTTATGAGGCAGATTGCCATAATCGTTCTACTTGCTCAGATTGGCTCATTTGTTCCGGCCAAAAGTGCCGATGTTGGGATTGTGGACAGGATATTTACAAGAATTGGGGCATCGGATAATCTATCCCAGGGAGAAAGTACATTTATGGTGGAGATGAATGAGGTTTCCAACATATTAAGGTTTGCAACATCCAAGAGCCTTGTTATTCTTGATGAGGTAGGAAGGGGAACCAGCACATTCGATGGCTTGAGCATTGCATGGGCTGTTGTGGAGTACATTGCCAACAGTATTAAGGCAAAGACCCTATTCGCAACCCACTATCACGAACTGACCCAGCTAGAGAAGAAGCTAAAGGGAGTTAAAAACTATACAATAACCGCCGAAGAACAAGGTGATGATATTATATTTCTTAGAAAAATTGTAAAGGGTAGTACTAATCAGAGCTTCGGTATACAGGTGGCAAGACTTGCCGGTATAAGGAAGGAAGTTATCCAAAGGGCCAGTGATGTTTTGGCTACAATAGAGGGATCCCATAATATTAATATGGATCAGCCTCCACAGCAAAAGAATCTAAAGCAAATGAACCTGGTTGATTATAGAAAGGATTTCTTCATAGATAGAATACGAAATATTGATATAAACGGGCTCACGCCCATGGATGCCTTAAATACGCTCAATAATCTGGTAGAGGATGCCAAGAAGCTTAAGGAGTGACCCTATGAGTAAAATAAAAGTTTTGGATAATCTAACAATACAAAAAATAGCCGCAGGAGAAGTCATTGAAAGACCTGCCTCAATAGTCAAGGAGCTTGTGGAAAACTCAATAGATGCAGGTGGCAATCAGATTATCGTAGAAATTTCTGATGCAGGTAGAGATTTTATAAGGGTTACAGACAATGGCGAAGGAATGGACGAGGATGACCTGAGACTTGCCTTTGCAAGACATACTACCTCAAAGCTCCATTCAGTTGAGGATCTTAACAGGATATTGACCATGGGATTTAGGGGTGAGGCCCTATCAAGCATATGTGCAGTTTCGAAGATAGAGGTTCTCACCAGACGCGATGAAATGGATGCAGGTCTGATGGGATTCGTTGAGGACGGTATCTTGAAATCCATCTCACCAACCGGTTCACCAATTGGCACCACCATGATCATACGAAAGCTTTTCTACAATCTACCTGTCAGAAAAAGATTCATGAAAAGCAAGAATTGGGAGGAAAACGCCATAACTGAAACTGTGACAAGACTCGCTGTCGGCAATCCTGATATTTCGTTTAAATATATCAAGGACAACAAGGTTATGTTCAATACCACAGGAACTGGAGATGTCAAGAACACTGTGTTCCAGCTCTTGGGTAAGGACCTTGCTTCTGGTCTAAAAAGACTTCACATAAAAACAGAGGATTTCCATATAGAAGGGTATGTGTCGGATAATACACTATATAGAAGCAACAGGCACCATCAGTACCTATATGTAAATGGAAGGTATGTTGTTGATTACAGGTTGTCCAGGATCCTTGAAAAACAGTATCAAACATTGATACCTATAAACAGACATCCTGTTTTTATATTGTTTGTCAATATTGACCCATCAGATGTGGATGTAAACATACATCCGACCAAGCAGGAAATAAAGTTCACAAATGACACAAATATCTATCAGAAGCTTGAGGCTTCAATCAGAAACAATATTGATACAATTTTTCGAGTTCCAAGGGTTGACCTGGAACCGAAGACAAAAAAAACCAGGGAAGAATACCCAACAGTATGGGATATTGAAAAGGACGGGACATCAGGTCCATTGGAGGGTATCACTGCTAGTGGTAATATTGATGAGAAAAGCATTGTTTTTGTGGATTATTCAGACGATGAAATAGACTTCACAAGTAACGAAGCCTATGAAGATCAGGAATCCTATGATGGTAATGCATCAATTGAAGAAGATGGAAAGGCCAAGGTCAGCTTCAGCTCCTTACGAGTAGTGGGAACAGCTTTTAGGACATATATATTTGCTGAAAATGTTCTAAATTCAACATTATATATAATAGATCAACACGCTGCCCATGAAAGGATCATGTATGAGAAGCTTCTAAATGAATTCAAGAATGAAACCATTCATGTACAGCAGCTCCTTCAGCCTGTTGTTATGGACCTTAGCCAGACCGACTATAGCGTAGCCAATGATAATTTGGAGCACTTTGAGCGCCTGGGATTCCTACTTGAGCCATTTGGAGATAAAAGCATGATACTTAGGGGTGTGCCATTTATTTTCGGAGCTCCAGACAGTCAGAGATTATTCCTCGACATACTGGATCAGCTTGAGGAGACAACACCATCAAGCTATGAGACAAGATTGGATAAAATAATGAAATTGGCATGTACAAGCGCAATAAAGGCAGGGGACAGAGTGGCAGAAATAGAAGCCCAGGCACTTCTGATACAGTTGGAGGAATGCGATAATCCATTTACCTGTCCCCATGGCAGACCAACGATAATCGAAATGACCAGGAAGGAACTTGAAAAAAAGTTTCTCCGATTAATATAGGTGATGAATATGAAGGAAAAACTAATTGTTATAACAGGACCAACAGCAGTTGGAAAGACATCCATATCAATTTCCCTTGCAAAAAGGTTGGACGGAGAAATAATCTCGGCTGATTCAATGCAGATATATAAGTATATGGATATTGGTACTGCAAAGGTCACAGAGGCTGAAATGAATGGTATTAAGCATCATATGGTTGATTTTATTAAGCCTGATCAACAATTTACAGTGGCTGATTATAAAGAAAATGCAACAAAAATAATACATTCTCTTAATAAAGAAGGTAAATTACCTATTATAGCAGGTGGTACAGGGCTATATATTAACTCACTCGCATATGAATTGAATTTTGTGGACGTGCCTCCAAATCAGAAATTGAGGGATGAGCTTGAAGCCTATGCAGAAGATTTTGGTAATCTGGCACTTCTTGACAAGCTTCAGGGAATTGACCCCGTAGCAGCAAGTAAATACACTGAGAATGATATACAAAGGATTGTTAGAGCAATAGAGATAACAACTATCTCAGGGAAGACATACGATGAATATGGAAGCAATTTTAGAGCACCCAACCCTAGTTATGATCTATTGATGTACTGCTTGAACATGGATAGGCAGAAGCTGTATGAGAGAATTAACCATAGGGTGGATATCATGCTTCAGCAGGGATTGGTTCAAGAGGTACAAAGCCTTATGGATATGGGTTATGGAAAAGATCTGGTGTCCATGAAGGCAATTGGGTATAAAGAGACTATGGAGTACCTTGAAGGGAATGAGAGCTACCCGGATACAGTAGAGAAAATAAAAAAGCTTTCAAGAAATTATGCGAAGAGACAGCTGACCTGGTTCAGAAGGGATGATAGAATAAACTGGATAGATGTTGAGGACTATGATAGCATGAATGCCATTGTTGATCATTTGGAGAGCGATATCAGGAAAAAGATCTATTAAAGGGGGATTTTTAGATGAAACAAGGAGTAAATCTACAGGACCAGTTCCTTAACACAGCAAGAAGGGAAGGGGTATTGATTACGGTCTTTCTTGTTAATGGATATCAGATAAAGGGCTATGTCAAAGGATTTGACAGCTATAAACTTGTACTGGACGCAGACGATAAACAGCAGTTGGTATATAAGCATGCCATATCAACCATAATTCCAAGCAGTGTAATCGATTTCGAATACTAGATAGCTAATCCATTGATTATTTCGAAAAGCATCAATCCAGTCTCTGGTGACAGAGACTATTCTTTTGCAAAATTTGAAAACTAAGGAGAAAATATGAACGAGTTAACAGTAAATTATTTATGTAAACAATATAAGCTTAATAGTGAGATTGTAGAATATGTAAGCAGGATGGAAGAGCTTGTTGAGGAAAGATTCAAAAATCTTGATGAAATCAGAGAGTATAACCAATACAAGGTGATAGGTGCCATGCAGGATAACAGGCTTGGATCCACAGATTTCCACTGGACTACAGGCTACGGCTATGGAGATATCGGAAGAGAGAAGGTAGAATCAATATTCGCTGACATTTTCAAGGCGGAGGCCGCACTGGTAAGGCCTGCAATCGCTTCTGGGACCCATGCCCTAAATCTTGCTCTTTCAGGTATATTGAGACCTGGAGATCAGCTCTTGTACATTACAGGCGCCCCATATGACACCCTTCAGAAGGTTATTGGAATAAAG
>CAYMHD010000086.1:0-1978 GCA_964390135.1 uncultured Gudongella sp.
GTTACCCCTAAAATTAAGTATCTGTACAGAATATTGCTTGTGCCCGGCGATAGAATTCCTAAAAATCTAGGATTTTCTGGAATTCATCAAGAGGATATGAACTGTTATTTTTGCATTATGAACAAAAAAACAGAGGCAACCGCCTCTGCTTTTTTAAGCTTCCTTGTTTATTATATCCTTTACCTTCATGATTCTGGTAATGGTACTTCTTTCATTCTCATCCAGCTTCATACGGATAAATCTGATTGTTTCCTCAAGCTCAGGAATGGTCCTGTACTCAAGTGCATTTACTCTACGTCTTGTCTTCTCTATCTCATCAGCCATGAGCTGACAGGCCTTCTCAACCTCAGCCAGCTGAAGCAGCTCGGGCATAATGGCGTATAGCTTTGAAATTGCATCATCAAGCTCTCCTGAAGTCTGTGAAAAGCCGTAGGGGTATATGCTGCCCTCGTCTCCCTCAAGCTTCCGGATGAAATTCATCACCGGAACATGAACGCTCATTACGTTCCTTTTCTTGATATCGACGCTTATGGTTTCCTTTGGAAAGGCAACAGCCTCCTGAAGAATTTCAGGGGACATGACTGCGCTTGCAAGAAGAAATTCATCAAAGGCATCCTTCAGATCCTGTTCAACCTGGGTACGAAGCTTCTTGTTCTGTTTTATAAGCTCAATAAACCTTCTCATAAGCTCATCCTGCTTGTCCTTCAAAAGCTTGTGACCTCTTGTGGCGGTCTTAAGACGCGCCTTCAGTCGGGTGAGCTCCATACGAGTAGGGTTAACATTCAAAACAGCCATCTACTCATCCCCTTCGTCTTCCAGTGGAAGGTATTTGTCAAGATACTCCTGACGAATTCTCTTAAGCTCCCCTCTTGGAATAATCTTCAGCAGTTCCCACCCAAGGTCAAGGGTGTCCCCTATGCTTCTGTTGTTTTCATAGCCTTGGTTTACATACTGGTTGTCAAAGGCTTCGGCAAACTTTGCAAAGGCCTTGTCAGCATCTGAAAGGGCCGACTCACCAAGTATGGTTGCAAGCTCTCTGGCCTCAATACCGGAGGTGTATGCAGCATAGATCTGGTTCATTGTATCCGCATGGTCCTCTCTGGTTTTGCCGTCTCCTATACCCTTGTCCTTAAGACGTGAAAGGGAAGGAACAACGTTTATTGGAGGCTCGATACCCTTCTTGTAAAGTGCACGCGATAGGATTATCTGTCCCTCAGTGATATATCCTGTAAGGTCAGGAATCGGGTGGGTTATGTCATCCTCAGGCATTGTAAGGATTGGAATCTGGGTTATTGAACCCTTTCTTCCCCTGATTCTACCCGCTCTCTCGTATATTGTGGAAAGGTCTGTGTAAAGATATCCAGGATATCCCCTACGACCTGGTACTTCCTTTCTGGCTGCCGATGTCTCACGAAGAGCCTCGGCGTAGTTTGTCATGTCTGTCAGGATAACCAGCACGTGCATGTCCTTTTCATATGCAAGGTACTCTGCACAGGTCAGTGCCATCCTCGGAGTTGCAATCCTCTCTATCGCAGGGTCATTTGCAAGGTTTACGAAAAGCACAGCCCTGTCAATTGCCCCTGTCTTTGTGAAGTCCTCAATAAAGAACTGGGCTTCCTCAAATGTTATACCCATGGCAGCAAATACAACGGCGAAGTTTTCACCTGTACCAAGAACCTGCGCCTGTCTTGCAATCTGTGCGGCAACCTCTCCGTGAGGTAGTCCCGAACCGGAGAATATGGGAAGCTTCTGTCCCCTTACAAGTGTGTTAAGTCCATCTATACAGGAGATTCCAGTCTGTATGAACTCCTCTGGATAGTCCCTTGATACGGGGTTTATGGGTACACCGTTAATATCTACCTTTTTCTCTGGAATAATCTTTGGTCCGTCATCCTTTGGTCTTCCAAGACCATCGAATATACGGCCGATCATGTCCTCGCTGACGTTGACGGGGATGTGTTTCTTGCCGTTGTAGACG
>CAYMHD010000086.1:1988-8506 GCA_964390135.1 uncultured Gudongella sp.
TTTTCCAAGGTTGATTCCGGAGGATCCTTCAAAAAGCTGAACCATGGCTTTGTCGCCGTTTACCTCAAGCACTCTACCACGTCTCTTTTCGCCGGTTCCAAGCTCAATGTCAACAAGCTCCTCGTACTTGACACCTTCTACTCCGTCAACAACCATCAATGGTCCAACAACTTCTCTTACGGTATTGTATTCCTTACGCATCCAGGATACCTCCTTCCTCTATGAGTTTATTTATTGCCTGTGTAAGCTCTACGCTTATTTCATCTATCTTGTCCTCTTCAATATACTTGCTTCTTGCTATGTTTTCCCTTACTGGCATATGCTCTATGTCCTTAAGGTATACTCCCTTTTCCAGAGCCTTCATTCCAAGGTCGTAGAACTGGAGTATAAGCTTTAGCATCTTGTTCTGCTTCTCCAATGAACAGAAGGTATCTATATCATGGAATGCATTCTGCTGAAGGTAGTCCTCTCTCAGTGACTTTGTGGCCTCAAGCTTCAGCTGGTCCTCCTCGGAAAGTGAATCCCTACCTACCAGTCTAACAATTTCCTGAAGTGATGACTCCTCCTGAAGAAGGTTCATTGCCTTTGCCCTGTTTTTTGCAAACTCAGGGTCGATGTTTCCTGCCATCCACTGGTCCATCTTTGTCTGGTAGAGTGTATATGAGTTCAACCAGTTGATTGCCGGGAAGTGCCTCTGGTAGGACAGGGCATGGTCAAGACCCCAGAACACCGTAACTATCCTAAGTGTTGCCTGTGAAACCGGCTCAGATATATCTCCACCTGGAGGTGAAACTGCTCCGATTACAGTTATGGCTCCCTCTCTATTGTCGGAACCTTCACATATTACCTTTCCAGCTCTCTCGTAAAAGGCTGCAGCTCTTGATGCAAGGTATGCAGGGTAACCCTCGTCGCCAGGCATCTCCTCAAGACGTCCCGACATCTCTCTTAGGGCTTCTGCCCATCTGGATGTTGAGTCGGCCATTATGGCTACTGAATATCCCATGTCCCTGAAGTATTCTGCAATGGTGATTCCTGTATATATTGATGCCTCTCTAGCGGCAACAGGCATGTTTGAAGTGTTTGCTATTAGAACGGTTCTCTTCATCAGTGACTCCCCGGTTGTGGGGTCGATGATTTCAGGGAACTCCATCAGTACGTCGGTCATCTCGTTTCCACGCTCTCCGCAGCCTACATAAACTACTATCTCAGTGTCCGCCCATTTGGCCAACTGGTGCTGAACAACAGTCTTTCCTGAACCAAAAGGTCCCGGAATCGCCGCAGTACCACCCTTTGCAACTGGGAAGAAGGTATCGATTACCCTCTGTCCCGTCAGTAGCGGAACATTCGGATTCAGTTTCTTGGCAAAGGGTCTACCCTTTCTTACAGGCCACTTCTGCATCATCTGAAGCTTCTTTTCTCCATCAAGAACACAGATGTCCTCCATAATGGTAAAGGAGCCTTCCTTTATTTCTGTCACCTCACCTGACATTCCAGGAGGTACCATAATCTTGTGCAAAATAAGAGTTGTCTCCTGAACGGTACCGATCACATCTCCTGATTCAACCTTGTCTCCAACCTTTACCGCAGGAGTGAAGTCCCACTTCTTTTCCCTGTTCAGGTTATCAACCTTGGTACCTCTGGTCATGAAGTCTCCGGATTTCTCCCTGAACTCATTCAGGGGTCTCTGGATTCCATCAAACATGGCCTCCATCATTCCAGGTCCAAGCTCAACTGACAGAGGCTCTCCAGTGGTGTAAACAGGGTCCCCGGGACCAATTCCCGTAGTCTCCTCATAGACCTGGATTGAGGCCCTGTCGCCTCTCATCTCTATTATCTCACCGACAAGCTTGAAATCGGATACTTGTACTACGTCGTATACATTAGCTTCATCCATCCCCTCGGCAACTACCAAGGGTCCAGATACTTTTACTATTTTCCCTACTTTCAAGATAAGCCCTCGCTTTCTATAAAATATTTGATCCTACGGCCTTTTCAACATTCTCGTTTATCCTGTCCATCCCTATATTCAGGGTCCCCTGGTTGCTAGGGATAAGAATAACCGCAGGGATTATCTCTTTGTCATATCTATCCACAGTATCTGGTATCAAATTGGCAATCTGCTCTGTGATAAAGATAACGCCATAATTACTTCTGGCCATGGTATCCACTGTTTTTCTGGCTTCCTCTTCCTCCCATACGGTGAAAACGTCAACGCCGAGAGCCTTGAAGGCCAAAACGGAATCCTTGTCGCCAATTACTCCCACTTTAAACATAAAGATCACGCAACCTTTCTCTTATGGCCTCCGGTGAAAGATTGTTCGTCTTAGAAACCATTATAATCCTCAATACCTTAATCTCCATTTCCTTGGCCACCAGATATGAAAAGATGGGCTCCGGTCCGAATGTTACGGACTTGGAATCCTTGTTAAGCTTGATCATGTAGTTGTCCATGTGCTTTTCAAAAGCCGACAGTCTGCCTGTCTCCTGATAGGACTGGAGCCCCTGTAGCAGCTCCTTGCTTATTCTGGCATGCCTGAACTTGTTCATCATAACATCGATTGAATCATTCATGGTAAGGAGGATATCATCCCTTTCAATGTTACCGTTGAAAAGAATCACTTCCCTGAAGAAGCTTAGGTCCTTACCCTGCTTCTTAAGCCTTATTGCGGCAGAAACATTAAGAAAATCAATGTAATCCCTTACGTATGCCTTAAACAGATCTATTCCTGTCTTGTCTGCAATCCTGTATAGATGCTTGAAATAATGTCTGTCTGCAAGGATGTCTATTCTCTGAGGATCCTCCTGTTGCTCATAATCCTTCAGGATCTCTTCAATGGCAGCCTTGAATTCAGGCTGGATATCCCTCATCTGTTCAGCATTGAACATCGTCTTCAATTTATTGAAATCAATCGTCCCCACCTGAATGTACAGGTCGGACAGGTCCTTCTTCATTACATGCTCCTTAAGCATAACCTTCAGGTTGTGATAGTCGTACCTAAGGGCCATCAGGTCCACCACCTCATCACGAGGGGAAATCTCCCTCATGAGGTCGTATGACCTTTTCAGCTCATGGGACAATATCTTTTCATAATCCTCGCCTTTTTCCACAGCTGATACAGCACCTGCATATTGAGTATCTCCAAGGGTTCTCAGTACCTCCTCAAGATCCTTTGCATCAACCATCTTGTCAATGGTCAGCTGGTCAAGGAGCCTGGTTTCAAGGACTCTGGTACGGGTTACCCCCTGGGTAAATTCCATTCTATCCATGAACTCACTCCTATTCTTCAAAGAGTTTCTGTGCTATCTCCCCTTCGAGGTCCTCCCTGATTTCGTCAACCAGGGCATCGAATGTATAGTTGTATACTATTTCTCCATCCTTAAGTATATATCCCGACTTGACAGAAGGATCCTCCACAAGCTCCATATCCTTGGAAAGCTCCTCCAACTGGTTCATCTTTCCCTTTGGAACAAGAAGTGTGGGCCTGCCATCTGTCTTTACTTTTTCAAGAGAAGATTTCACATAGCCCAAGTACTCTTTCTGGTCAAGGTTTGACAGCCTATCCTTTGCCATCTGAAAAACCTTGTCCATGACCTCCTGCTTGGCAGAAAGCTTTTCATCCCTGACCTTTAGCTCAGCACTTGAGATCACTCTGCCCTTGAGCATTTGTGCCTCTGCTGCAGCCTTTTCCAAGATCTTCTCCCTTCTATCATTTGCTTCCTTAACCCTATGGTTGATATGGCTTCTGTTCTTCTTTTCAGCCTCCTCAACTATCTCACTTGCCTTGTTTTTGGCATCCTCAAGAATCTTCTGGGTAAGGTTATCTAAATTTGACATAGCTTCACATCCTTACTTTTTCTAGAAACTTACGGCGTTTACAAGAATTAGTGAGATTACAAATGCCAGCAGGGCATATGTCTCAACCATTACTGAGTAGATGATACCCTTTGTTGAATGCTCTTCGTTCTTTGCAAGAATTGAGATACCTGATGCTGCAACCTTACCCTGAGCTATTGCTGATTGCCATCCAACAAAACCGATTGGCATACATGCAGCCAGCAGATACATACCATGGGCAAGTGTCATTCCTGCATCAAGCTGTCCAAGTACCAATAGTCCGATTACAAATCCGTAAAGCCCCTGTGTACCTGGTAGAAGCTGAAGTACAAGTGAACGACCAAATTTCTCAGGCTCCTCGATTATCAAGCCGCTTGCTGCCTGTCCTACAATTCCTATTCCGATTGCTGATCCTATTCCTGAAAGGAATACAGCCACCGCTATACCTAGTCCTGCGAAAAATACCCCACCATATGAAACAATAAATTCAGTAAATGTCATTTACATTTCCTCCTAACCTATTTTAGATTGATATATTTTGGTTTGCTTCTAAGCTCGTTGAATCTCTTTCCTCCACCTTCGTAGAATTTACCGAAGAATTCAACGAAAATAAGTCTTATGGCATGGACATATGCTCCAAGGAGCGTCAGTCCAAGATTGAATGTCTGTCCGAAGATGAAGATTATGATGGCTCCGATAAAACCAAGCACACCACTTCCTGCAACCATTCCAGCCATCATGTTGACCGCACCGGCAATGAATCCTCCGGCAAGTCCAAGGGCCATAAGCCTTGAATAAGATACAAAGTCACCTACATAGCCTGATATTCCATACAGGGAGTAGATTCCTCCTCCTATTTTCCCTACCATTCCTTCCGCATCTCTTCCGCCTGTCAAAACTATTCCCACCATTCCAGCTATCATGACTATGAAGCTTATGGTCTTTACAATTTCAGGAAGGGTCATGACAATATTCAGAAGGTATACTATCGCTCCTGTCAATGCAAGATACCACAATCCCACATCAAATAGAGCATCCTTGGTTTTCCCGTTCTGGACAAGGACATAGGCCTTGATTCCCAGTGCAAAATATATGTGGATCAAACCGAATATGATGGATAGTATAAGAAGGGAATTATAATCCTCAGCGGGCTCAAATAATCCCGGAAGAGGAATTATTCCTCCAAATAGAGACCCGTATAGGAATCCCCATATTATTACTGAAAAGCTCAGATAATAGAAAAACTTCACAAAAAGCTTTGTGTTTTCCTTTAAATTGAACTTCTTGAGAACATACAATGTTCCTATCAGCATTATGAGTCCATATCCCACATCAGCAGCCATCATACCAAAGAATGCAAGATAGAATGGTGCCAATAGAGGCGTAGGGTCCACTTCACTGTATTTCGGCATTGCGTACATCCCGGTTAGGGATTCAAATGCCTTTGCAAATTTTGAATTCTTCAAAAGGATTGGAGTATCATCGCTTTCCTTCTCCGCTTCCTTCATTTCCATATAGTAGATATTATCCAGTCTTTCCTTTACTTTAGCCTCAAACTCCTCCGCCTTGTCTGAAGGTATGTAGCCCTTTACGACATTGACGTTGTCCGTTGATACAAAGTTCTCAGCTGCAGCTGTCCTTAGCTTTTTGTTGCTAAGATAGTCGTATACAAGCTCCAAGCTGGTTATCCGAGAGGTCATGGTTCTTAGTTCCTTCTCGACCTCCTCCATCTGGGAATTGAGTTCCCCGATCTTTTCATTTATCTTTTCCATTTCCTGGGCAGGTTTTTCCTCACCCTGGATTGCAATCCTGGAAAAACTTGTATTCCTAAGGCTGTCTATCGCCTTCTTCACCTCGTCTCCATAGGATATGGCCACAAGGTACAGGTTATCCTTGTCCTCCTCCACGACCTTGTAATAGGTCTTTTCGAAGCCTGTCATTTCTTCATCAAGTCTGTCCCTGAGCTTTTTAGGTACTGTTCCCGTGAAAATTTCAGCCCTGTTTATTCCATTGATATCCGCTATTGGAAGGTCTATTGATTTCCAAGGCTTAAGCTCCATCAGTCTGGTTCTTGCCTTTTCCTTCTCGTGCTTAAGGGATTCCATCCTTCCCCAAAGCTCTTCAACACCATCAAGGGTCTCCTTGTAATCAATGGACAGTGCCTCTTTTTCAAGCTCATCGAAGGTGTAGGTGCTCACACCCTCCTTCATGGCCTTGATGCCGGTTGGCTTATCATGGAATTTTGACAATACCTTTATGCCGCTAGCTACCCTGCTTATATCGTCGTCAATTTCCATCAGCTCTTCAGGCACCTTGACATTTTTCAATCCCAATTCCGAAAGGGTTTCGTCTACACCAAGATTTGTAAAGTGGACATACTCAAACTTCTGAAGCTCGTGGAGAAGATCTTCCTTGGATGAATCGAAGGCAAATAAGCTGAATTCATTCATCTTAACTATTGCCATTACTGTTCACGATCCTCTCAATTATTATATTAGCCACCTTTTCAAGCTTCTCGCCTTCCATCTTCTTCAGTTCCTCAGCCTCTGCGCTACCCCTTTCCAGAATTGGCTTTGCTTTGGCTTCCCCCTCTTCAACAGCAGCCTTCTACAGACTCTCAGCCTCAGAGTTGGCTTCCTCAAGAATCCTCTTAAACTCTTCCTCTGCTTTCTGGGATGATTCC
>CAYMHD010000087.1:0-2059 GCA_964390135.1 uncultured Gudongella sp.
AATAGCCCTTGAGGGTAATAGACTGTATACTGAGAGGGAGCAGATAAGGGTAGCCATGGAGAAGGAAAGACTTAGGGCAAATCTACTCAGATCAGTTTCCCATGATCTCAGGACACCCTTGACTGCCCTGTCTGGAGCAGGGAATCTTCTTGCGGAGAATTTTGATGTATTAATGGATGTCGAGAAGAGGAAGCTGGCAACTGATATCAGCGAGGAAATAGGGTGGTTGACGAATCTGGTTGAGAATATATTGAACATGACAAGGATTAACAACGAACAACTGCTGTTGAAAAAAGAAGAGGAAATAATTGACGATGTTGTAAGCGAGGCAGTTTCAAGAACCAAGAGAATCCTAAAGGATAGAAGCTTCTCAGTGACGCTTCCCAATGAAGTGGTTTCTGCACCCATGGATGGAAAGCTTATTGTACAGGTAATAGTCAATCTTCTTGAAAATGCAGTCAGACATACCTCCAGGGATAGTTCTGTAAGCCTTGATGTTGAAATAAATGGAACGGATGTTGAGTTTACAGTAAGTGACACAGGCCAAGGGATTGATGACAGCATTAAGGATATTCTCTTCGACAGGTTTGTAACCCTTGAGAAGGGCGTCACAGACGGAAGAAGGGGGATTGGATTGGGACTTTCTATTTGCAAGGCTATAGTTGAGGCACATGGAGGCAAAATCCATTCTGAAGACAACCTGCCCAAGGGGTCAAAATTTATTTTCACACTGCCGCTGGAGGGGGATTAGAATTGAAAAACTCAAGGATTCTTATTATTGAAGACGACAAGTACATATCCAACTTTATTGAGGTATCCCTTAACAAGGATGATTATGAGGTTATAACGGCTAGCTCTGCAGCGGATGGGCTGTTCAAATTTTCATCCTATAATCCTGAAATAATAATACTTGACCTTGGATTGCCCGATAGGGATGGCCTTGAAATCATAAGAGAGCTAAGGGAATTTAGCAGCATTCCCATAATTGTTGTATCCGCCAGAGGACTTGAGAAGGATAAGATTGAGGCACTTGATCTTGGAGCCAGTGACTATGTAACAAAGCCATTCTTCATGGGAGAATTGATGGCTAGAATAAGGGTGGTTGAAAGGTCGATTTCTAATCTGGGAATTGATGACCCAAAGGTTTTTAAGTGTGATTATCTATCAGTTGATTATGAAAAGAGAAAGGTCCAGATTCAAGGAGAGGACATACATCTCACGCCACTGGAATACAAACTGTTAAGACTCCTTATTGACAATAGGGGAAAGGTTTTGACCCACAACTACATCATAAAGCACGTTTGGGGATATTCAGGTGAGAGCGACACCAAAAGTCTAAGGGTGATTATGGCCAATCTAAGAAGGAAAATTGAAAAAGACAACACCAGTCACAGATTCATTGTAACTGAAGTAGGCGTTGGATATAGATTTACAGATGAGTAGACCACCTTGAACAGAATTTTTGGTGGTCTTTTACTTTGTCCGAATAAATTATTTGAACATATTACAAAAAATGCTCTCTTAGATGGTTGATGAGGGTATTTTTTGAGTATAATTGTAGCATACAGAAATTGGGAGGAGAGAGTATGACAAAGAAAAAGGGATTGATTATAGCAGGAGCAATAATTGGAATTGCTGCCTTGATTTATTTTTTTGCATTAAGTGGACCTTCTCAGATTCAGGTCAGCTCCATGGAGGTTATGGAAGGATCCATAGAGCAGAGGCTTGATATTACAGGAAAGATTGTCTCTGAGGATATTCAGGAGGTGCTCATACCGTCTGGAACGGATGTGCTTCAGGTTATGGTTCAGGAGGGAGACAAGGTTAACAAAGGTGACCTAATTGCTGTCTTGGATCCTTCAGAGCTTCAGACAAGACTGTCAAAGATTAGATTAAACCTTGAACAGGTGGAGGCAGACCTTGGAAGCGTTGGTGGCTCTGCAGACAGACAGATTCTTCAGAATAATCTCCAGAAGGCTCAGGAGTCACTTTCCACAGTACAAAGGGATTATGAAACAAGCAAGGAGAATCTGGAGGATCTGAAGATTCTTTATGAAAA
>CAYMHD010000087.1:2083-8499 GCA_964390135.1 uncultured Gudongella sp.
TGTGCTTATTGGTCTGGAGTCAAGCCTGAAGTCTGCAAGGCTCAATGTGGAGGATGCAAGACTTAGATATTCAGACTTTGCAAGCACCACGTCCAGTACAGCTGGCAGCCTTGAAAGACAGAAAAGATCCTTGGTATTGGATATACAACAGCTTGAGGACCAAATAGAGGATACAAGAATAACTGCCGATCTCAATGGAACAGTAGTGGCAATGGATCTTGTGGAAAACAGAACTGTAGGCAGGGAAACTGAGGTGGTTGTCCAGGATACTGAAAGGTTCCAGTTTGAAGCATTTGCAACCCAGGAGGACGCGGTGAATATTAGAAGAGGTCAAGGTGCCTCCATAAGGGTATCAGGTATTTCTGATGTATATGAAGGCGAGGTTGTGGAAATAGGAAGCAAGGCAGAAATCGACCCTTCAAGTGGAAGCAGCACACCTAAGGTCAAGGTGACCATAGAGTTAAGAGAGGTTGATGAAAGGCTTGTCTCAGGCTTTGATGCCGATGCTGAAATCACAACGGGATTGGTGGAGGGTGTTATGGTTGTAAAGAATGAAGCAATTAGAGAGGATGACCAGGGAGAGCAATTTGTATTTACAGTAGTTGATGGTGCTGCCGTTAGGACACCTATAACAAGTGGAATAACCGACAGATACTTGACTGAAATAAAGGAAGGCTTGGAGCTGGGAGATATCATTATCCTGAATCCACCACAGGAGCTGGAGGATGGTTCAGCAGTAAGCACGACAGAATAGGGGGAAAGACATGAACAAACATTATGATGAATTTATGAAGCTTTTCTCCAAGAATCTCAAGGACAGGTGTGTAACCTGGTCAATGGATCAGATTGGTAAAGGAACCCTTACAATACCTGACTTATACAGTAACATTCTGGTACCCGCCCTATACAGCATAGATGATTGTCCAGAGGATAACCCTGGCTGCATATGGGATGAACACGTTAAGACATCCATAGTCAGGACAATAATAGAGGCACTTTATCCAACAGTGATAAACCTGGCCGAAAAATCTGTGCGAAAGCATAAGAAGGTTGTATTGACCTGTCCTGAGAGGGAATACCATGAAATTGGTCTTAGGATGATGGCAGACTTCTTTCAGATCAATGGATATGAGGTTATTTACGTGGGAAGCAACACTCCAAGGGTCCAGATATGGGAGGTAATAAGCACTGAGAAGCCGGATTATGTTGGTATAAGTGTAACTGATTATTATCTGCTCTCAGAGGCAAAGAAGATTATTGAAAGAATAAAGAATGAATGTAGTAAGGACATAAAAATTCTCTTGGGAGGGCAGGCCTTCAGAAAAAACCCACATACTGTCGAGGATTTTGGTGGAGACCTGTACATCGAGAATTATGATGACATCCTTTCCCTGGGAAAGGGGGAGGAGAAATGAGACTTGCCCTTAAGATCGCCCTTAGGTTTCTCAAGTCCGGTAGAGGTCAGACAATACTGATAGTTTTGGGTATCTCCATTGGGGTTGCCGTACAATTGTTTATAGGATCCCTTATACAAGGCCTGCAGATTAATTTGGTGAACACTACAATAGGGAGCTCCTCCCAGGTTACAATAACCTCCACCAGTGAGGACAAGCTTATTGACAACTGGGACAGGACCGTGTATGAGGCAAACCTGTTCAAACCCGATGTCATAAATGTATCCGTTGCAGCTGATGGTCCTGCTACGCTTGACTATGAAACCGATACTGCACCGGTACTGATAAGGGGCTTCAACATTCAGGATTCAGATGAAATCTACAATATACAGGAAGGAATGTACGAGGGAAGATTGCCAGGAAGGAAGGATGAGGTTGTAATAGGTAGGGAATTGTCCCAGTTGGCTGGAATAGGCACTGGGGACAGAATCCTTGTTCTTAATCCGGGAGGAGGGTCTGTGCGCTTTGATGTGACGGGCCTTTATGACCTGGGGGTATCATCCATAAACGAATCATGGGTAATAACAAATCTCCAGACAGCCCAGGACTTTCTGGGTATGGGTGATAAGGTTTCCTCAGTTGAGATGCAGGTCTCTGAGGTTTTCGAGGCAGATGTCATAGGAGGCAAAATAAGCTATGCATTGTCTGGTGAAAGCCTGAAGGTAGATAACTGGAAGGACCAGAATCAGAGTCTTCTAAGTGGACTGAACGGGCAAAGCGTATCAAGCTACATGATACAGATATTTGTCCTGGTGGCAGTCTTGCTTGGAATATCAAGCGTACTTGCAATTTCAGTAGTTCAGAGATCAAAGCAGCTGGGAATATTAAAGGCCATGGGAATAAAGGATCGCGAGGCAAGCCTGATTTTTGTCTTTCAGGGCCTTATGCTTGGAATACTGGGAGCTATCATGGGTATAGCCTTTGGATTTGGCTTGTTGTATTCCTTTACAAAATTTGCTGTAAATCCGGATGGAACCCCTGTTGTTCCAATATATATAAACTATGGGTTCATAGCCCTGTCAGGTATGTTTGCAGTGGCTTCAGCCATGATAGCATCATTGATACCTGCTAGGATATCTTCTAGACTGAATCCGATCGAGGTGATTAAGAATGGCTGATATAGTCAGATTGGAAAACATAGACAAATTTTATGGAGAAAAAATACGAACCCAGGTCCTCTTTGACGTTAACCTCAGCTTTGAGGAAAGCAGCTTCAACTCAATTATCGGACAATCAGGCAGCGGTAAGAGTACTTTGTTGAATATCGTAGGAACATTGGACAAACCAACAAACGGTAGGGTATATATAAGAGACAGGAGAACAGACACCATGAACGGGATGCAGCTGGCGGAGCTTAGAAACAGGACCATGGGATTCATTTTTCAGTTTCATTACCTTCTGCCTGAGTTCACGGCAAAGGAGAATGTCCTTATGCCAAGCAGGATTATGAATTACCAGGTAACTCCAGAAATTGACAAATGGGCGGATGAACTCATGGAGTTGACTGGACTTACCAAGGTTAAGAACAACATGGCCAATGCAATGTCAGGAGGACAGCAGCAAAGGACTGCAATTGCCAGGGCTTTGATTAACAAGCCCTCAATAGTTCTGGCAGACGAGCCAACGGGAAATCTGGATTCCGATACGTCTGAAAGCATATATGACCTGTTGAGGGACATCAACAAGGAATATGGAACCACATTTATCATAATAACCCATGATCAGAGAATTGCTGAAAAGACAGACCGAATAGTTGAAATAAAGGATGGAAGGATAAATCTTGACGTAAAAAGATAGACTGGACAAAGCTTACAGGGAGTGAAACCGATGTTTACACAAAAACGACTAGATCAGGCTTATGAAGGTGCCCAGATAGAGTATTTCGATGACAGTTCAAAGTACGTATTCATGAGCGATCATCACAGAGGGGATGGAGGAACTTCTGATGAGTTTACAAAGAATCAGAATGTATTTCTCTATGCTCTGGAGCACTATTATAGGAATGATTTTGTTTATGTGGAAGTGGGAGATGGAGATGAGCTCTGGGAGCAGCCTAAGTTCAAATATATCAAGAATGCCCACTATGACGTGTTTGAGGGCATCAAGAAATTCTTCTACCATGACAGGATGATCATGCTTTATGGCAACCATAACATCTATCTGAAGGATCCTGAATATGTTGAAAGGAATTACACCTCCTACTATAACGAGTATCGGGAGCAGAGGTACGATTTTCTGAAGGGGCTTAAGCCCATAGAGGCACTTGTACTCAAGCACAGAAAAACCGGGCAGGAAATATTTGTGGTTCATGGACATCAAGGGGACCTGGCAAATGATCAGCTTTGGTTTCCCACCATGCTATCCCTTAAATATTTCTGGAGATTCATGCACTCCTTTGGCATTAAGAATCCAGCCAGCCCCACAAAAAACGTATACAAGAGACACAAGATCGAAAAGAATTTCAACAAGTGGATATTGAAAAACAGGAAAATGCTAATATGTGGGCATACCCACAGGTTCAAGTTCCCTAGAACGAATGACCTGCCATACTTCAATACTGGCTGTTGCATCTACCCTACAACCATAACTGCAATTGAGATAGAGGGTGGAAGAGTCCAGATTGTAAGATGGAAGATGAGAGTCAATCAGGATGGGCTTCTTCAGGCAAAGAGAGAGGTCATCAGAGGATCTGAGTTGATTGGTAAATATGACATAAGAGAATAGGTTGGGGGTAAATAGGATGGAAAACGGAGTAATGCTTCAGGGCTTTGAATGGTACCTTCCAGGAGATGGAAGCTTCTATAGGATGATGGCAGAGAGAGCGGGAGAGCTTGCAGAGGCAGGATTTTCAGCTGTATGGATTCCTCCTGCCTTCAAGGGGACAGGTACGGAGGATGTAGGATATGGAATCTACGACCTTTATGACCTTGGTGAGTTCGAACAGAAGGGGACAGTACGGACAAAATATGGCACAAAGAGGGAGCTTTTACATATGATTGAAAGTTTCCACAAAAAAGGTGTACATATTTACGCAGATGTGGTGATGAACCACAAGGCAGGTGGAGATAGACAGGAGAAATTTATAGCAATTCAGGTGGATTCTCAGGATCGAAACAAGGAGATTGGAAGTCCGGTTGAAATAAGTGCATGGACAGGCTTTGATTTCACTGGAAGAGGAGACAGGTATTCAAAATTCAAGTGGAATTACAATCATTTCAATGGTGTTGACTATGATGAGATTACAGGTAAAAAAGGCATATTCAGAATCATTGGGGAGGACAAGGGATGGAATCTGGGTGTCTCTGTTGAAAGAGGGAATTACGACTATCTGATGTTTACAGATATTGACCATGCCCATCCTGAGGTGAAGGCGGAATTTATAAACTGGGCAAAATGGTTTATCGATGAGACTGGAGTTGACGGCTTTAGGTTGGATGCGGTAAAGCATATTGATGTTGCCTTCCTAAGAGAGTTCAACCAAAGTGTTAGGGAGAAGGCAGGAAATGACTTTTATATCCTGGGAGAATATTGGGTGGACAATATGGACTGGATAAAGGAGTTTTTAGAGGAAACACTTTTTGGTGTCGATGTTTTTGATGTACCACTTCATTTTAATCTGCACAGGGCATCAGTGGAGGGAGATGCCTACGATCTAAGGAGTATTTATGATAATACATTGGTGTCAAAATATCCAACTGAAGCGGTCACCTTTGTTGACAATCACGATTCCCAGCAGGGCCAATCCCTTCAGTCATGGGTTGAGCCCTGGTTCAAGGAGATAGGCTATGCGCTGATATTGCTTCGAAGCAAAGGATACCCCTGCATATTCTATGGAGATTATTACGGTGTGGGAGGAGAACACACCTACGAGGGGATAAAGGACGATATCAATAGACTCATATATTTAAGGCAGAACTATTGCTTTGGTGAAGAGGATGATTATTTTCAGGATCCAAACCTAATTGGTTGGGTAAGAAAAGGTACAGAAGACAATCCCCTAAAGACAGCGGTTGTGGTTTCCAACAAGGAAGGCGGTTCAATCAGAATGCATATTGGCCATGAATTCATAGGAAGGGAATATCTGGACAAAATGGGACGAAGCAATGATGTTGTAGTTGTGGACAATGATGGATTCGGTAGCTTCAACACACCTGGTACAGGTGTTAGTGTGTGGGTTTTGAAGGAATAAAACGGCTTTTTCAAGCCGTTTTTTTATTGTAGCTTACCTCTGCAGTCAACTGGTATCTCCTCAAGGACATCCTCTCCTGATACAAGATAGATAGTATCGTAGAGATTCACCACCGGACAGATATGATTTGGGATAATCTGGACCCTGTCTCCCACCTGAACCTGGTTTCTGAATTTTCTATTGTATATAAGAGCATGCTCATCATACATTGAATCTATTTCTACCCCTTCATAGCCTAGAATCAATCCCATTCCATTTGTTGAAGTTATTCCCTTGGACCTTTTTTGCATTGTCAAACCCTTGGCGCCAACATCCAGCACAACCCTATCCTTTGTTGGCTTGCTCATTACCGTTGCAAGAACAGAGGCAGCATTCATCCTGAGACCTCCAACCACCTTTGATTGGGATGCATCCATGAAAATATATGTTCCTGGTCGGATTTCAGTAACTCCTTCAAGAATGGGGAAATTGTGTATAAGTGAAGGTGTGGATCCGATACTGACGGTTTGGGGAGAAAGCCCTGCTTCCCTTGCCAGATCAGCAAATTTCAATGTCCTCCTCTGACTTTCAAGGTGAATTTTCTTCAGTTCATCCACGTCTTTTGCTCCATAGGAATGTCCGTCGTGTGAGAATACCCCCTTGAAATGTATGCTCTCCGAGGACTTTATATAATTTAGGAGATCAATGAAATCCCCTTCCTCTATTATTCCGGACCTGTTTTCACCAACCTCAATTTCGATCAATACATTGGCCTTTTCATCCTGGCTGAATAC
>CAYMHD010000088.1:0-8411 GCA_964390135.1 uncultured Gudongella sp.
CAGCTGATATATTTGAATTGGAAGGTTATAGCCAGGAAATGCTTCATGTGCCGGAGGTCAACATTAGAATCGGCTCCTGGTACTTAAGGGAACTGATCGATCAATATGGTAATGAAGATGTTGCACTGGCTGCATACAATGCAGGAAGCGGAAATGTTACAGCATGGTTGTCAGAAGGTGAATATAGCATTGATGGAGAAAATCTCCATAATATACCTTTCCCGGAAACAGATGAATATGTGAATAGGGTACAGAGAAATCGGCAGGTATATGAGCTTCTATACGGAAGTGGAATGTCAATCGGAGAAGATACGTTTTTTGATGAGCTTGTAATAGACACTAGAAATTGGCTAAAAAATACAATAAAAGGATTAAGGTAGATATAATGAGGAGAACAGCAATTTTAATGGCAATCGCCTTGATTGTATTGTCCATGACGGGTTGTTCAATGGAACAGGACCCATCAGACATAGGAGAAATACAGGAAGGTGTTGATTACTTCATCTTTGAGAATGCAGGAATCAGCCTTCCGCTAACCAGCTTTAAAACATTGAACCCTCTCTTTATTGACAATCTCAGCTACTATCATTTCAGCAAGCTGATATTTGAGGGTTTGTTTGAGTATGATGAAAACCTCCAGCCTGTGCCAAGACTTGCCAGTACCTACACCATAAGTGACGATGGAAGGACTGTGGAGGTATATTTGAGAACTGACGTTTTATGGCATAATGGAGAACCACTTGATGCGGAGGATGTTGTATTCACAGTCCAAACCATGAAGCAGGCAGGCGAGGATAGCCTGTACGGAAAGCTGGTGAGAAGCGGTTCAACTACTGGCGACATGAATATTCTTTCAGCAAGAGCATTGTCTGAGAACAGAGTCGAAATTACCTTCAAGGAGCCTACCGGAAACAATCTGGACATGCTTACATTCCCAATAATTCCAGCCATAACCGGTAGTGGGGCTTTGGCAATTGAGAATTACATACCCATTGGAACAGGACCCTACAGATTTGTGGAGCATGTGAAGTTCAAGGAGGTCCACCTGGAATCCAATCCCCAATTCAGGGACGGAGAGCCCCAGATATCATACATTACAGGTAGAATATACGATGACAGAGAGCTTATACTTACTGCGTTTGAGACAGGAAAGCTGGATATGGCTCCTACCATCGGAGTTGATTGGGATAAGTATGAACACAATGAACGGATTGCAATATACGAATACGTTTCTGGAGATCATGAGGTGCTATCATTTAACAGCCAGGTGGACATGTTTTCGTTGGAAGGTTCGGACTCTCTGAGAAAAGCCATTCTTTACGCCATTGACAGACAATCCATCATAGACAAGGTATACTTGCAGCACGGAACACAGGTTGATACACCCATACATCCATCTTCATACTTGGCATCATCAGAGGCTGACATGTATGGCTACAATGTTGAAAGAGCTGAAGGCTTGTTGTCATCAGCTGGCTATGCAGATACTGATGCAGATGGCGTACTTGAGGACAGTCTGGGTAACTCCTTAAGGATTGAGCTTTTGGTTAACCCATTGGCAGACCTTAGATTGAAAACCGCAGAGATGATCAGGACCAATCTGCTGGAGGTAGGTATACAGGTGGATATAGCCTATCCACAAGGAGGGACAGCGGATGAGATTTCAGAGAATATGGGAAATCTGCTTCTTGAAGGTGAATACCATGCTGCTCTTCTCCAATGGGGACAGTCCACAATTCCATCATTTGATGCTTTTCTGGGAACGGGCAGACCAGAAAACCTGGCACATTTTTCAGATGAAAACATGGACCTTCTACTTTCAGAAATTGCTACCACATGGGATGAAAATTCAAAAGTGAGATTATATAACAGCTTTCAGGAATACTTTGTGGAGAAGGTTCCCTATGGAAGCCTCTTGTTCAGAAACAAGGCTCTATTGGTTGATTCGGATATAACCGGCCCGCTTCAGCCAACCTACTATAACCTCTACAATGGATTGGAAAACTGCTATCTTACAATGAGTACAAATTAGGATTGAAATTTGGAGTGAAAGATATTATAATATAATAGCAACATTTCTAGTGAGGTGGCCATTCGGCTGTTTCATCCATTATTTGTGCGAGTGTGCTGGAATAGGCAGACAGGCATGTTTGAGGGGCATGTGCCAGAATTGGCGTATGGGTTCAAGTCCCATCACTCGCACCATACCATTTTCCAAATCCCATTTTGACAAATATATATACCCTGATTTATATACATTAATAACAATTAATGTTATAATATATCCATAAGTGCAATTTTTGTAAAAAAAATTTAACAAAAATTGCTAAAATTATATCAAGTAAAGAGGTGGAATAAGAATGAACCAAGGTAAGTTGACTTTCAAAGGTGGCGTACATGTTCCTGAGTATAAGGAGCTGGCAGAAAACAAGTCAATAGAAGTTGCTGAAAGTCCTCAATTTGCTTACATACCTTTGCATCAGCATATTGGTGCGCCGTGTGACCCAGTTGTTAATGTAGGTGACAGGGTTACCATAGGACAAAAAATTGGGGAATCGGGAGCATTCGTATCAGGTACTGTTCATGCAAGTATAGCTGGAACAGTAAAGGAAATCAAGATGATGTATACACCTACCGGTGCCAAAGCGAAATGCATTGTCATTGAAAATGATGGCACTGATGAAATGCACGAGTCAGTAAAAGGAAGAAATCTGGATGAACTTTCCCCACAGGAGATTATAGGTCTTGTAAAGGAAAGCGGTATCACAGGGATGGGTGGAGCAAGCTTCCCAGCTCATGTAAAATTCTCAATTCCTGAGGATAAGAAAATTGACACCGTAATACTGAACGGAGCAGAGTGTGAACCTTATTTGACAGGAGATCACAGATTGATGCTTGAAGAACCTGAAGCCATAGTGTTTGGTCTGAAAGCCATCAAGAAGGCTTTAGGCGTGGAGAAGGCGTACATAGGAATCGAAAACAACAAGATGGATGCTGTTGAATCAATCAACAAGGCAATCAGCCCTGAGGACGGAATTGAGGTTGCAGTTCTCCAGACCAAGTATCCACAAGGAGCAGAGAAAAGTATAATCTATGCAATAACAGGTCGTAGTGTGGGAACGGGTGCACTCCCTCTGGAGGTTGGAGTTGTGGTTTCAAACGTGGCTACATCCAAGGCCATAGCGGATGCTATACAGCACGGGAAACCAGTCTATGAAAGAATCGTAACTGTTACAGGCAGAGGGATTTCTGAGCCTAAGAATCTATTGGCCAGAATAGGAACTCCTTTTTCTGAATTGATTAAGCAAAGCGGTGGCTTCAATGGAAAGCCTGGAAAGGTTATTTCAGGTGGACCAATGATGGGTATTGCTCAATTTACACTTGATGTACCAGTAATAAAGGGATCAGGTGGAATTCTGGTCCTTCCTGAGGAAGAGGTTAAGGAAGAACCTGTATTGCCTTGTATCAAGTGTGGCAAGTGTCTTGAGGTTTGTCCTTCAGGATTACAGCCCCTATTCATAAGTGCATATGCCCTGAAAAACGATGTGGAAAAGGCGGACAGCTATTCAGCCATGGCTTGTGTAGAGTGTGGCGCATGCTCATTTATTTGTCCTGCAAAGAGACCACTATCCGAGTCAATAAGAAACATTAAAAAAGAAATTATCGCAAAGCGAAAAAAATCATAGGTTAGGAGGAAGTCGAATGGATGGAAAAGTAATGGATCCAGCGAACAATGACACTGTCGTTCTGGATGATATGCTGATTGTATCCCAGTCACCACACATCAGGTCTGATGAGTCGGTGAAGAGGACCATGTTGGATGTTATAATCGCATTGGTTCCTGCAATGATGGGTAGTGTTTATTTCTTTGGATTTGATGCTATAAGATTGCTGCTTGTCACCGTGTTGGCGGCATTGATATTTGAATATGGTATCCAGAAGTTATTCAAGAAGCCAGTTAGAATAATGGATCTGAGCGCTGTCGTAACAGGAGTTTTACTTGCCTTGAATCTACCAGCGGGAACCCCTTGGTGGGTAGCGGTATTTGGGGCAGCTTTTGCAATCATAATTGTAAAGGAATTTTTTGGTGGTATTGGTCAGAACTTCATGAACCCTGCTTTGGGAGCTAGGGCTGCCCTGGTTGCATCCTGGCCGGGAATAATGACAGCATATACAAATCCCGATGGAATAAGTGCTGCAACTCCCCTTGGAATTTTGAAGGCTGGAGAGGGTAATCTTCCAGCAATCCAAAGGATGATATTTGGAGACATCGGTGGAGTTATCGGTGAGACATCAGCAGTTCTATTATTGATTGGTGGATTGTATCTGATTATCAGAAATGTAATTGACTGGAAGATTCCAGTAATCTACATAGCAACAACAACTGCCGTATTGATGCTTCTAGGTGTCGATTCAAGCAATTTGGTTTACCATGTACTGGGCGGAGGACTTATACTGGGTGCATTCTTCATGGCGACCGACTATGCCTCATCACCAGTCACACCTAAGGGTAAGATAATATTTGCTTTAGGCTGCGGTCTGCTTACAGCTCTCATAAGAGTCAAGGGTGGATTGCCTGAAGGTGTCAGCTATTCAATACTTATAATGAACGTAGCCACTCCATTAATCGAGAAGTTGACAAGACCTAAAGTTTTTGGGGAGGTAAAATAAATGAACGAGACTATAAAATTAGGTGTAGTTTTATTATTGGTAACAGCAATAGCGGGTGGAATCCTTGCTGGAGTTAACTCTGTCACAGGACCCGTGATTGCAGAAAGAGAAAAGATGGAAAGCCTTAGTGCAATTCTTGAAATATTCCCTGAGGCCAATGATTCCGTGGAATACGATGAAGCCCAGGTAGCAGAAGTTGCAGCAGATTATCCGAGTATAAATGCCGTAACGGAAGTAATCAGTGATGGAGAGACCCTAGGCTATGCATTTTCAGCAGTTACCGGAGGTTATGGAGGCGACATAACCACATTGGTTGGAGTTAACGCAGATGGAACCCTTGCCGGTATAAAGGTACTTGTTATGAGTGAAACAGCAGGACTTGGTTCAAGAATTGTTGATGACCCGGCATTTGCTGAATCATTTCAGGGTAAGGGAGCAGGCGGAAGCGTAACTCCATCAGGAGAAGGCGCAGGAGATGACGAAGTAATGATGTTATCAGGTGCTACGGTTTCAACAAATGCTGTAGTAAAAGGGGTTAACGAGGCTCTTGACGCCTTCGCTAACAGCCTTTCCAACTAGAAAGGGAGGTGTGATCATTGAAAATCTCTACAATATTTAAGAATGGAATAATCAAGGAGAATCCTGTTCTAGTACAATTGATAGGTATGTGTTCTGTATTGGCCATAACAAACACTGTTGAGAACAGCTTGGGAATGTCAGCTGCAGTAATAGCAGTACTGACCTTGTCCAATATAGTTATTTCACTAATTAGAAAGCTAATACCTTCCAAAATCAGGATTCCGATTTTTATAGTAGTAATTGCAACATTTGTAACCATGGTTCAAATGTTTATGAACGCATACGCTCAGTCACTTTACCAATCATTGGGTATATTTATTCCCTTGATCGTAGTTAACTGTCTAATACTGGCAAGAGCAGAGTCATTCGCATCAAAGAATGGAGTCTTTCTCTCAGCAATGGATGGTCTGGCCATGGGATTGGGATATTCAGTGGCAGTAATTGCACTGGGAGCAGTACGTGAAATACTTGGTTCAGGATCATTCCTTGGAATGAATCTGTTCGGTGAAAGCTTCCAGGCAGCTGCGGTTTTTGTAAGCCCTGCCGGAGCGTTTATTCTGTTGGGAATTCTGATCGGAATATTTAACGTCACTATTAGAAATAAGGCAACCAACTAAGAGAAGGGGGTATGGAGATGAGTTTATTTGCTATAATGGTTTCAACTATTCTAGTCAACAACTATGTATTCGCAAGATTCTTGGGAATATGTCCCTTCCTTGGTGTTTCCAACAAAATGGAGACAGCAACAGGTATGGGATTTGCGGTTACATTTGTAACAACATTGGCATCGATAATAACATACATCATTCAGAAAAGTATTCTGGATACACTTGGATTACAGTACTTACAGACAATAGTATTCATACTTGTAATAGCATCACTTGTTCAGTTTGTTGAGCTTGCACTAAAGAAGATAAGTCCTGGACTCTATAGTGCAATGGGAGTATTCCTTCCGCTTATAACTACAAACTGTATGGTTCTTGGTGTTGCAATACTTAACATTCAGGAAGGCTTCACCTTGCTTCAGACAACTGTAAACGCAGTTGGAGCATCTCTGGGATTCTTCCTTGCATTGATCTTGATTGCTGCTTTAAGGGAAAAGATGGATATTGCGGATATTCCTGAAGCATTGGCAGGGTTCCCAATAACACTGATCGCCGCTGGCTTGATGTCCATTGCCTTTACTGGCTTTGCTGGACTGGTTTAGGAGGTGTGAGAGATGACTAACATTATTAATCCGGTTGTCGTTCTCGGCGGCCTGGGACTGCTTTTCGGAGTATTGCTCTCAATTGCCTCAAAGGTTTTTGTGGTGGAAGTGGACCCTAAAATAGAAGATGTACTTAATGCATTGCCAGGTGCCAACTGTGGAGCATGTGGATATCCAGGATGTGCCGGCTGTGCAGCTGCAATAGCCCAAGGCAAGGCACCTGTTACCGCATGTACAATAGGTGGGCAGAAGGTAGCGGAAAATGTTGCAGATATAATGGGCGTAAATGCAGCTCAAATGGATAGGAATGTAGCGGTTGTACTTTGTCAGGGAGATTGCGACAAGGCAAAGGATAAATATGTGTATCAAGGTCTTCAGGATTGTAGAATTCAGGCAACACTGGCAGGTGGACAAAAGGAATGCTCCTATGGATGCCTTGGATGTGGATCATGCTTTGATGTTTGTGAGTTCAACGCAATCAGAATGATTAACGGCATAGCTGTTATCAACAAGGAAAACTGTACTGCATGTAACAAATGTGTCGAGATTTGTCCGAAAAAAATAATCGAAATGGTACCATATGACAGCACTGCCATAGTCAAGTGTAAGAGTGAGGACCCTGGAAAGCTTGTAAGAGGGTATTGTTCAACAGGCTGTATCGGATGTCAGATATGCGTCAAGAATTGTCCTACTGAAGCATTCAGCTTTGAAAACAATCTTGCAAGAATCAACTATGATAAGTGTATAAATTGTCTGGTATGTGTGGAGAAATGTCCTACCAATGCCATTGACAACAGTGCCATTGTAAGTGAGGAATTTGCTAGGGAGTTTGCAAGTTAGAATAGAGCCCGACGGGCTCTATTTTTCCTTTTTGTTGCTTGTAAATAGAAGTGACTAGTGATAAACTATAGTAGTGATATTGTGACCTTGAAGAGGATGATTCAATTGACAAAAGGAGATAAGATTCTGGTATTATTCATAGTTCTATTGAGCTTCCTTTCCTTTGCCTATATAAACAGATATGCATTTTCCGAGCAGGAGAAATTCATAAGCGTTCAGGTGAATGGAGAGGAGATAAAAAAGATACTTTTTGACCAGCAGCTGGTTGGTCACACAATACCAGTTGAAACTGAATTTGGATACAATCTCATAGAAATAGGAGATGGTCAGGTAAGAGTAATCGAGGCTGATTGTCCAGACAAGATTGACGTAAAGCAAGGCTATATATCCAGAATCGGAGAGACAATTGTTTGTCTTCCAAACAAATTGGTTATCGAGATTAAAGGAGAATCAGGGGAAGATGATATTGATATAATGAATTATTAGAGTGGGGTAGACATGAGAAAAACAAATAAGATGATATTCATATCCCTTCTCGTTTCAGTGGGTCTTGCCCTCAGTGTGATAGAATCAGCTATACCATTGCCAATAGCCATGCCGGGAAGCAGGATCATAGGCCTTTACAGTGGTAATTGAATGTGCTAAAACATGACTGTGCCCGTCCTGATGCTGAAGACCTTCTCCTGCAAGAGTTGTTCTGCCTGCTGTTCCCCCAATTAAGAATCCTTTACATTTCATATCAGCTGCAGCCCATGCAAAATCACCAATTCTTTGAAAACCAAACATAGAATAAAAAGTGAAGAATGGAATAGCATTAATGCCGTGAGTTGCATATGCAGTACCTGCAGCAATAAATGAGGACATCGATCCTGCTTCAGTAATTCCCTCTTCTAAAATCTGACCATTCTTTGCTTCTTTGTAGTAAAGTAAACTATCTCTATCAACCGGTTCGTATAACTGACCTCTAGTAGAGTAAATTCCAATCTGTCTAAATAATGCTTCCATACCAAATGTTCTTGCTTCATCAGGAACAATGGGAACAATAAGCTTACCAATTTCTTTATCTTTGAGAAGTTTATGCCCCCTTCGCGCAAGTTTGACTATTTTTTTGAGT
>CAYMHD010000089.1:0-8298 GCA_964390135.1 uncultured Gudongella sp.
CTTGATTGAAGATTTATCAGAGCGTTTACATCCTCCGGGCCCCTATTGAATTTGATATCAGGCTTCCTCCTGAGCAATCCAAACCCAGAGCAGGGTGCATCTACAATGCAAATATCAATCTTTTCTCTGTAGGCTTCATCAAAAACCTCAGCATCATGCACTTCACCTTCTATTATATCAATGCCAAGTCTTTTTGCATTATCCATTACAAGGTCAATTTTTTGAGGATACAAATCTCTAGCAATAATCCTGCCTTCATTATTCATTCTCTGAGCAAGATGAGTTGCCTTTCCACCAGGAGCACTGCAAACATCCAACACCAACTCATTACTCTTTGGACTTGCAATATCAGTTACCATCATACTGCTTTCGTCTTGAATTGTAAACAAACCGTCTTTAAATTCTTGAGTTTCTGTAATATTTTCGGGATTGATAACTCTTAAGCAGTCTGGAGATAACTCACCCTTTACCAGTTTAAGACCATACTTGCTTAATCTGTCCATCAGCTCGTCTCTGTTTACTTTCAAAGTGTTCACTCTTAGGCTTAGCAATGGTCTTGAATTATTAGCCATAAGCAGCTTCCTGGCAAACTCAAATCCGAATTGTTCCACCCACATTTTGACAAGAAAATCAGGATGCGAATACCTGAGTGCAAGTCCTTCTGCTGTAGTGGGATCTTCATCAGTAAAATATATATCACGTTCTCTTTCTATTCTTCTCAAAACTCCATTTACATACCCTACCGTTCCCTTGTGACTATACTTTTTTGCCAGCTTCACTGCTTCATTTATGGACGCATGGGCAGGAATTCTATCCATGAATCCAATCTGGTAAACACCTAAACGCAATATTTGAAGTATCATTGGATGAATCTTTTTCATTTTAACGCTGGATGCAGACTTAATGATTTTGTCGATAAACATTCTGTTTTCTACAACGCCATAAACCAGCTCTCTTAAAAGTCTTAAATCTTCTTTTGAAAAATCGTTATCCGAGTAATCCTGTAGTATCTTATTGGAAAACTTACCCTCATTCTCAATTTCTGAAAGCACTCTGACAGCTGCATCTCTAACATTAATCATTTTAACCCTCCAAAAAAAGGGGGATATCCCCCCTTATCTCCTTCTTCCACTTATGGCCAACAATCTCAGCAGCTCAGCCAGAGCTACAATGGTTGCTGCAACATATGTCAGTGCTGCCGCATTCAGTACCTTTTTTGCAGGTTTTATGCTCTGAGCAGGAATCATCCCGTCCTCCAGATTTATCATTGCTCTCTTGCTAGCGTTGAATTCCACTGGTAGTGTTACAATCTGAAACAAGACTGCAGCTAAGAATAATGCTATCCCCACATCAATGAAGAATGGACTGATTATAAAGCCCAATATGATAAAGATCCAAACAAGTCGTGATCCGAAACTTGCTATAGGAGCTATATTGTTCCTTAGAATTAATGGGAAGTAACCCTCAGCATGCTGAATGGCATGTCCAACCTCATGTGCAGCAACACTTACGGATGCGATGCTGCTACCTGTGTAAACATTTTGAGACAATCTTATTACCCTCTTTCCTGGATCATAGTGGTCTGTAAGGTTGCCTCTGACTGCCTCGATTGGAATGTCTCCCAAACCATTTCTATCCAGTATATGTCTGGCAACCTGGGCACCAGTCATTCCGGATTCGCTGGGAACTTTAAGATACTGCGAAAAAGTATTCTTAACCTTCATTTGTGCATAGCCAGCGAATATGATTGCCGGCAAAACAAAAATCATCCATGAACTTCCATAAAAGCCTGTATACATGAATATCCCTCTTCTCTAAAATATATAACCCTTTTCAATATCATTACCCAAGAGCAGGTCCCTAACAGACATGGATCTTTTGCCTGGGAATTGAAGCTCTTTTATTATTACAAAGCCATCAGATACTGCTACCCTTATTCCATCCGGATCAACTTCTGTGATTGTCCCCGGCAAAATATCATGATCTTGTTTTTCAATCTCAACCTTATGGATTTTTATCTTTTGTCCTTTGTATTCAGTAAACGCTGAAGGCCAGGGCTTTAAGCCCATAATCTTTTTGTAGATTGTAATAGTGGACTTAGTCCAGTCTATATTCCCAACACCCTTATATAGAACTGGTGCATAGCTTGATTCCTCATGCTTTTGAGGAACGAATTCAGCCTCTCCAGATATTATTTGTTCGATTGCATCTATTATAAGATTGGCGCCAAGGTCAGCGAGCTTATCATGAATTATTTCCGAATCATCTTCCCAATTTATTGGAATTTCACCCTTCAAAATCATTGCGCCTGTATCCAGTCCCTCTTCCATATTCATGATTGTAATACCAGTCTTGTCCTCTCCATTTGCTATAGCCCAGTTTATTGGTGCTGCACCCCTGTACTTTGGGAGGAGTGATGCATGTATATTTAGACAATTATACTTTGGTAATTCAAGAATTCTTTTCTTTAATATCTGACCGTATGCTGCAACTACAAAAAAGTCAGCATTGAGAGCAGAGATTCGGTTAAAGGATTCCTCTGAATTGATATTCTCAGGTTGAAATACCTCCAGTCCAAGTTCAATGGCTTTCTCCTTTACAGGTGTTGGTTGAAGCTTTTTACCTCTTCCTCTTTTCTTGTCAATCTGAGTTATGACAAGTGGTATTTCATAGCCTTTGCCATAAAGTTTTTCCAATGGCTTCACTGCAAATTCTGGAGTCCCCATATAGATTATCTTCATTATATCTCCTCATCCTCATTTACATTTGCATGAACTTCCTTTGCTTTGTCAGTATATAAAACACCATCCAGATGGTCAATTTCATGGCAGAAAACCCTAGCCAGATATCCCATGGGTTTCATTTGAACAGTCTCGCCTTTTTGATTCATAAAAGTAACAGTGATAGTCTCCGGTCTGTCAACAGTTCCCGCCAAATCTGGAACTGACAAGCAACCTTCCAGCCCTTCCACGGAGCCCTCTTCCTCTTCTATCACCGGGTTTATTGCCTTTATGGGCTCCTCTCCAACATCAATTGTGATTACTCTCTTTAGAATACCCACCTGGGGAGCGGCTAGACCAATTCCATTCTCATGTCTCATGGTTTCAACCATGTCATCCAGCAGTTCCAATATCCTGTCGTCGATTTCAGAAACCTCCCTGGACCTTTTTCTTAATATTGGATCCCCGTCCAACCTCACTTTACGTAATGCCATTTCAGTCCTCCTTATTGATTAGCTTTATAATATGCTGTTTGGGTTTATATCTATACTAGTCTTAACATCTTTTTCTATTAAACTACCCTTATCTACAGTATATACCCTACGAATAATATTCCTCATATCCCTGCCATGATTGTAACCAAATTTTAATAATATTTGCCATCTATAGTTATTATTGATCTTCTCCAAAGGGGAAGGGTTTGGTCCTAGAATTTCGACATCAACCTGACCTGCTTCCCTACATGATTCCATTACTGCAAGAGAGGATTTTACCATTGATTCTCTAACTTTATTATAATCTCTACCAAAGAGGGTAATGGTTGCTATCTCTTTAAAAGGAGGATATCCAAACTCTCTTCTAAGTTCCAATTCACTTTGAAAGAAATCTTTATAGTCATTCTTCATGGCTGCTCCTATGCTGTAGTGCTCAGGATTATAGGTTTGCAGAACTACATTCCCTTCTACTTCCCCTCTTCCTGCTCTTCCTGCAACCTGTGTAATAAGCTGAAAAGTTCTTTCTGGAGATCTGAAATCAGGTAAATTCAAAGTAGTGTCTGCAGCAATTATCCCAACCAAGGTAACAGATGGAAAATCCAGCCCCTTAGATATCATCTGAGTTCCTATCAATATGTCTATTTCTCTTTTTTTCATTGCTTCCAGGGCTTTCTCATAGTCGTCTCTGGTCTTTATATTGTCACTGTCCATTCTTGAGGTTCTTGCGTTTGGAAATAATTTCCTCACTTCCTCCTCAACCTTTTCAGTCCCGATTCCAAAGCTTTTGAAATACGTGCTCCCACATGATGGGCAAGCCTTTGGAATAGCATGGGTTTCACCACAATAATGACATCTGAGTCTATTTGAGGATCTATGATAGGTAAGGCTGATATCGCAATTATTGCATCTGGCAACATAGCCACAGCTTCTGCAGGTTATAAAACCTGTGTACCCTCTTCTGTTTAAAAAAAGTATAATCTGATTTCCAGTTTTTAAAGTTTTTTCCATCTCATAATATAGATTTCTGCTGAAAATTGATCGGTTACCCTCCTGGAGTTCCCTTCTCATATCAACAACGCATATTGAAGGTAGAGAGTTTCTAGTTGCCCTGCTACTCAACTCGTACAGTTGGAATTCTCCAAATTTTGCCTTGTAATATGTCTCCACTGAGGGTGTTGCTGTTCCTAACACAAGCTTGGCACCCTCAAGTTCACTGATTTTCCTTGCAACCTCTATGGTGCTGTATTTTGGGTTGTTGGATGATTTATAGGTGTTCTCATGTTCTTCATCAATAACAATAAGTCCCAGATTGTTGAAAGGTGCGAACAAGGCAGATCTCGCACCAATAACAATATTGTATTCACCAGACTTGATTCTTCTCCATTGGTCAAATCTCTCGTGCTGTGTAAGCTTGCTATGAAGTATAGCTACCTGGTTCCCAAATCTTCCCACAAATCTGTCTGTAGTTTGGGGAGTTAGTGAAATTTCAGGAACTAGTATTATTGAATTCTTACCTTTGGCGAGCATTTCCTCCACAAGCTGAAGGTAAATTTCCGTCTTTCCACTTCCAGTTATTCCATGAATAAGTGATAAATGGTTCTGTGATTTCATTATGCCTTCAAAAACTGTCCTTTGCTCAGGATTAAATTCAATCCTCTTATAATCTGGTATTTTGCCTGATATTGGCTTTTCCTTGACTACCCTGTTTTCCATCCTTATTAGATCTTTTTTTTCCATAGCTTTCAATACTGAAAGACTAGTGTTGAAATCACTCAATAGACTTTTTGCTGTAGCTTCCTTGGATTTATTGATGAACTCCCATATCTCAAGCTGTTTTTTAGCACCTTTTCCTGCTATATCAACACCTTGTAGATATGATATTTTAGAATTCGCAACTACATGTTTCTCAACTCTGGCAGTAGTATTTTCCCTTACCTGGAGTATCAGTCTCACTGCTCCTGCCCCTTCAAGGCTTGATATCTCCTTGCTAAAGCCACTGTCATTATAAAGGCTTCTAAGTTGAGAATATTCTATCCTACCTGCCTCTAAAACGTGATTCAGAATTTTTTCAGCTTTTTCATTCAAGATATCGAATCCTTCAAAATCTTCCTTCGCCACTACAATTGTATTTATGTCCCTGAAGTCACCTGGAGGTAATATGGGTTGCATGGATTCGAATCCAGTGCAGATATATTCCTCTTTAATCCATTCTGCCAACTCAAGTCTTTTTTCAGATATTAAAGGCTTATCATCAAGAATTCGAATTATATCCTTGGTCTTAAACTTTGATTTGAGGCTTTCGGTGATTTTGACTATGATTCCCATGGTTGGTTTATTGTATCTTCCAAAGGGGACAACCACCCTTACTCCAATCTTGGCATCATCAAAGAGCTCTCCAGGGATATTATATGTGAACCTTCGGTCCACACTGGTGGACTTATGATCGATAATTATTTCTGCATAGCTCATTCAATGACTCCTTTCAGACATAGCACCTCAAATCGCTTCAAGTTTGTATCAATAGTGCTTTAACCTTGTCAAGTATAACCGAAGATAAATCGTTTTTGGTCATAATTGGCAAGTTTTCCCTCTTACCGGATCTGTCGATGATGCTTACAATGTTAGTGTCACCTTTAAAGCCCGCACCTTCTCGAGTTACATCATTTGCCACTATGAAGTCAAAGTTTTTTTCCTTCATTTTAGACAAGGCATACTCTTCCATATTATTGGTTTCTGCTGCAAAGCCAACCATTATCCTCTTTCCCTTGATCTTTCCGAAGTATGCAGCTATATCAGGATTTCTGGTTAGCTCTATGGACATATTCTCCGAGTCAGTATCCCTTTTCTTTATTTTTTTGTCATTGTAATTCAAAGGTCTGAAATCAGATGGAGCTGCAGCTTTTATTAAAACATCACAGTTGTCGAAGTATTCCTTTACTGCATCCAGCATGTCATTTGTAGATTCTATCTGAACCAATTTGATACCTGATGGTGCACTAAGATTTACTGGCCCAGATATAAGGGTCACTTCAGCCCCTCTCATTGCTGCATTTCTTGCTATGGCATAACCCATTTTCCCGCTGGAGTGGTTGGTTATATATCTTACTGGATCAATAGCCTCAATAGTTGGGCCAGCAGTTACAACCACCTTCTTTCCTTCAAGATCCTTCTCAGTAAAAAAATCTTCGAGGTACTGGACAATTTAAACAGGTTCCGCCATTTTCCCCGCTCCAACATCCCCACATGCAAGTCTTCCTTCACCTGTACTCATGAAAAGATGTCCAAGTGCCTTCAACTTCCTAATGTTTTCTTGAGTTATTGGGTTTAGATACATTTTTGTATTCATGGCTGGTGCAAAAATTAATCTGGCAGTAGAAGCCATTATTACTGTGGTTAACATATTATCAGCAATACCATTTGCAATTTTCCCAATTGTATTTGCAGTGGCAGGGGCGATTAGTATTACATCCGGTCTCTGTGCAAGGGAAATATGCTCTACCTCCATATTGCTCTCAAGTCCAAACAAATCAAAATGAACCTTGCTTTGTGACATTGTCTGGAAGGTCAATGGGGATACAAATTCAGTAGCTGACCTTGTCATTACAACATCAACCTTTGCACCAGCCTTTATCAGCCTACTTACCAGATCGGCGGATTTATATGCTGCAATCCCACCTGTTACGCCCAATAGTATGTGTTTATCCTTTAACATTTCCTCACCTACTTAAAGCTTCCAGCTGAAGGATTATTGTATTCCACCTTTCCTTCCGCTATCTCATCCAGGGCAATGGTTACAGGTTTGTTGGCCTTTGTATCCACCCTTGGCGTGGAACCTTCGACCAATTGTCTTGCCCTTCTTGCAGCCACCATTACAAGAGTATACCTACTTTCACCTGGTAGGCAGTCTTCCTTTATCTTATCGTTCATTTCCATTACCTCCCTTTCTTGTTACCTGTTCCTTTATACCACTATGTCTTTTTACTCTTAGTTTTTCGGAATGAATAATTGCTTCGATATCTGCAACAGCAGCCTCTACCTTATCATTTACAACAAAAAAGTCATATTCTCCTACGAAATCCAATTCCTTGAAAGCATTTGAGAATCTTGTGTCTATGTCCTCATCTGATTCAGTTCCCCTTTTCACAATTCTATTTCTCAATTCATCCATAGTTGGAGGCAAAAGGAAAATAAAAACTGCTTCCTTGTAATTCTTCTTGATTTGAAGGGCACCCTGCACATCAATTTCCAGTAACACTATTTCTCCTTTTTCTATCTGGTCGAAAACAAACTTCCTTGGTGTACCATAATAATTCGTATGAACAAATGCGTGTTCCAGAAACTCACCATTCTCTACCATATCCATAAATACATCCTTATCGTAGAAGAAATAGTTCTCCCCGTCCACTTCAGTTGCTCTAGGCTTCCTTGTGGTAGCTGAAACCGAGTATACAATGTCATCCCTCTTTTTCATAAGGGCCTGACTCACAGTACCTTTTCCACTACCTGAAGGTCCTGAAAGAACTAATAAAAAACCTTTTGCCATAATTTCACACCATCCTTCTTCATTATTCATGCCCATCCTCTTTGGTATGGAGTCTGTGTGCTATAGTCTCCGGTTGTAAAGGGGATAATACAATATGACCACTATCCATTACAATCACTGCCCTGGTTCTTCTTCCATATGTTGCATCAATAAGGGTCCCCTGCTCCTTGGACTCCTGAACGAGTCTTTTTATAGGGGCTGATTCCGGACTTACAACAGATACAACCTTATTGGAAGCAACAACGTTTCCAAAGCCTACATTAATGAAATAAACCAACATTCCAATGCCTCCTACTCGATATTCTGAACCTGCTCTCTGATTTTTTCAATTTCGGATTTTAGCTCAACCACTGCCTTGACTATCTCTGTATCACTGGACTTGCTCCCTATGGTGTTTACCTCCCTGTTAAATTCCTGAATCAGAAAATCTAGTTTTCTACCGATTGCACCATCCTCAGATAATATTAGCTTCAATTGAAGCACATGACTCTTTAATCTTGTCAACTCCTCATCAATACTTGATTTATCAGCATAAATCGCC
>CAYMHD010000090.1:0-8297 GCA_964390135.1 uncultured Gudongella sp.
CAGGCTTTATGGCTTCGAGATACCAACCGGAGAATTCATCCCAGAAGAGTTTATAGACAACCATCAGGGCTTCGGAGATCCTGAACCGCCTGAAGTCTGAATCGATCTCTGCCGTTGCTTTTTTCAGGGCTTCATCCATCCAGGGGATAATGAAGAGAATCAGGTAAGAGGACGGATGTCCTTGGGACAGAGAGCAGGATCACCTGAGCATAAGAGGTGCAGTTCTTGAAGAAGCCTACGAATTGGTTGAGGCTCTCCAGGAGGACGACCCTGAACATATTGTGGAAGAATTGGGAGATTTACTGCTTCAGGTGGTATTCCACGCTCAAATCGGACATGAAAATGGTGATTTTAACCCGATTCAGGTGACAAGTTCCCTCGCAAACAAGTTAATTACTAGGCATCCACACGTTTTTTTTGAAAAAAATGTGGATAATTCTGGAGAAGTAGTATATAATTGGAATAAGATTAAGTATGCAAACAGGAATATTACTACACTTTCAGAGAAATTGAGAAACATTCCACGCCTGCCTGCACTCCTGAGAAGCTTCAAGGTCCAGGAGAAAGCAGCTGATGTTGGATTTGACTGGGACGTGATAGAGGGACCATCTGACAAGGTGGGAGAGGAGCTGGCCGAAGTTCTTGAAGCCGCTTCATTACACGGACCTGGAAGCCATATCGTTGAAAGTGAAATAGGAGACTTGCTGTTCGCTGCTGTGAACCTATCCAGATTTCTAGAAGTCAATCCCGAGGTTGCATTGGGTAGAACCATTGAAAAGTTCACCAAAAGATTAGAGGAAATGGAGTACATGGCTGATAGAATGGGTATAGTTATGGAAGAAATGACCTTGGAGGAATTGGATAGCCTCTGGGATAAGGTCAAGCTCCGTGAAAACGGTGAAGGCCAGGACTAATTAAGTTTGGTATTTCTAGAAAATAAAAAAAACAAGGAGGAATTATTAATGAACAAAGCAGAACTAATTGCGAGCATTGCGGAGAAGAGTAATCTTACCAAGAAGGATGCAGAGGCAGCTTTGAATGCATTCATGGGATCAGTTGAGGAATCATTGGCAGCAGGAAACAAAGTACAATTGGTAGGATTCGGAACTTTCGAGGTTAGAGAAAGAAAAGCCAGAGAAGGTAGAAACCCAAGAAACCCTGAAGAAGTCATTAAAATTCCAGCATCAAAGGCACCTGTATTCAAGGCAGGAAAAGCGCTTAAGGAAAGCGTAAACGTAAAAAAAGGTAAGAAGAAATAAAACAAAAAGGAAATCAGGTCTTTGACCTGATTTTTTTGTTGGGAGGAGAGATTGTAATGAGGTTGGACAAGTTTCTTAAGACTGCAAGGATAATAAAAAGGAGAACGGTGGCCAAGGAAGCCTGCGACCAGGGAAAGGTGACAATAAACGGCAAGGTTGCAAAGGCTGGAGACAATGTAAGTGTTGGAGACAAGCTTACCCTTAGCTTCGGAAGTGGGCAGATGAACATAGAGGTTGTCCAGGTAAAGGACAATGTTAGAAAAGACGAGGCCCATGAGCTTTACAAATCCTTGGACTGATGCAAAAGTAACTTGAAAATTCTTCTAAATAGTGACATAATGAAAGAGTATTGAGGCATTTAAAAGGGTGGTGCTAATATGTCCGGCAAAAAAACAAAAAAGAGAAAGGGAATTAGGATATTCCATGTCCTTCTGATTGTTCTTGTTGTTTATGTGGGATTTGTTATGAATCATCAGAGAAAGCTTATGAACAATCTCCAGGATCGAAGGGCTTCTGTGGAGATGCAGATCAGCGGCCTTGAAAGGGAAATCAGGATGCTCAATGAAGAGATCGGGAAAAGTGGAACCCTTGAATTCATAGAAAAGGTTGCAAGGGATGACCTTGGTATGGTTAAGCCAAGAGAGATAATATATGTTGATAAAAGCCTGGAGGGGAATGATACTCTGGATGTTTTTAAGAATGATAACTGATTGACAGGGGTCATCCAGTAATATATACTTGACATATATTAAAAATTTTAAGGAGGAGTAATTTGTCTATGTCCGTTTCAGTTGGAGAGATCGTTGAGGGTACAGTAACAGGAATTACAAATTTTGGCGCTTTTGTGCAATTGCCAGAGGGGAAGAGTGGACTGGTACATATATCAGAGGTATCCCACGACTATGTAGAAAAAGTATCTGATTACCTGAAGAAGGATCAGAAAATAAAAGTAAAGGTTTTATCAATATCCGCAGATGGAAAAATCAGTCTATCTGTGAGACAGGCAAAGCCGAAAACAAGCAAGCCAGTGGAAATCGATTGGGCAAAATCGGATGACAGGCAGAAGAACATGTCCTTTGAAGATATGTTGAATAGTTATCTGAAGGATAGCAGCGAAAAGATGGATCAGATGAAAACCAAAGATGGCAGAAAAAGCTATGGTATGAGAGGCAAAAAAGCCAGCAGCAACGATTAATAAAAACCGGGTTTTCCGGTTTTTTCTGTTTTTCCGTAGATATTTAAATTGTTTGGCCATAGGGTGATATTATGATTGATGTGGTAAAGAGCAATATTGAAAAGTACAAATTGCTGAAAGATACTGGTACGGTTCTGGCTGCAGTATCCGGTGGACCGGATTCAATGGCCATGCTGTATTGTCTCTACAGGCTCAAGGACCAGCTCCATTTCAAGCTGATTGTTGCCCATGTGAACCATGGGGTGAGAGGAGACCTGGCCAAGAGAGACCAGGATTTTGTCGAAGGGATTTCAAGGGAGCTTGGACTGGATTATTACACCACAAATGTTGATATGGCTGCCTATGGCAGAGAGCATGGAATGACGGCTGAAGAGGCAGGGCGCTTGCTAAGGTATGGCTTTTTCAGGGATGTCCTGGAGGACAATGGTGGTGGCAAAATCGCCGTTGCCCACAATAAGAACGACCAGGCTGAAACAGTTCTCCACAGGATAATCAGGGGAACTGGTCTGGATGGGATCAGGGCAATGTCCATGATAAGCGGAGATATCATCCGCCCATTGTTGAACATAACAAGGGAAGAGATTGAAGCTTACATTGAAGATAGCAACATACCATCCGTTGAAGACCATACAAATCTTCAGACTGTATATACCAGAAACAGGATAAGGCTGGAGCTCTTGCCTTATCTAAGGGACAATTTCAATCCTAATATTATTGACTCCCTTTACAGGCTGTCAGAAATAGCGCAGCTGGATCTGCAGGTGCTTGATGGTGAGATGGAGAAAAAGTACAATTTATTAGTGAAAAATAGAATAAACAATAGTATAATCTTTAGAGGTGAGGAATTCCTCAAGGAGGATGAGGGTTCAGCCAGGAGACTTATCAGGATGGCAATATTGGATTTGCTTGGTGATTTGAATGGCTTCGGTGAAGTTCACATCCAGAGTGCCACACAGCTGTTTTTCGCTGGAGAAACTGGAAAATCAGTGGATTTGGGAAGGAACATCACCGCAGAAGTTTCCTACGGTGACCTTATAGTTAAGGTCCAGGGGAATGAAGATAAGAAAATTGGAAGTATTGCGCTGGATATTGGAACAAACATATTGACTGACTGGGGACTTGTGGTGACCCTTGAGGAACATGAGGGAAGGGATTACAGGACCGATAAATCAAGAATTGCAGTGGACAAGGGGAAGATTGACGGTGACATCATAGTCAGGCAGAGAAAAAATGGTGATAGAATAAAGCCATTGGGAATGAATGGAACCAAGAAGGTCAAGGATCTTTTCATAGATAATAAAATTCCCAGGGAGGAAAGGGAAAAAGTTCCTATATTTGCTGATAAAAAGGGTATAATATGGATTCCAGGTAATGCATTTAGCAGAGAATATAAGGTCGAAGAGGATTCAAGCAAGGTTCTTCTTGTGACCATTGAAAGAATTGAAGAGGAAAAGAATTGACTGGGAGGAAAATGATTTGAACGATCCAATTAAGGAGGTTCTTCTTACAGAGGAAGAAATCAACAAGAGAGTAGGCGAGCTGGCAAAGGAGATATCAGAGGAGTATAGAGGGAAGGATTTGCTGGTTGTAGGGATACTAAAGGGAGCTGTCATATTTTTGTCAGATCTTGTAAAGAGATTGGAGTTTCCTGTTATGCTTGACTTCATGGCTGTTTCAAGCTACGGTAAGTCCAGTGTGTCAACTGGGGAGGTAAGGATACTGAAAGACCTTGATTACAGCGTGGAAGGAAAGGATATACTTATTGTAGAGGATATTATAGACACCGGGCTTACCTTGAATTACCTGAAGGACATTTTGGGTAAGAGGGGAGCGAAGGGCGTTAAGATCTGCACCCTTTTGGATAAGCCGGAAAGAAGGACAATTGGTGTGAACATAGATTTTCTTGGATTTGAAATACCTGATGAGTTTGTGGTCGGTTATGGATTGGACTACAATGAACAGTATAGAAACTATCCTTTTGTGGGAGCATTGAAGGAAGAGGTATACGAATAATCCATTGATTGATTCAAAGCCAGTGCTATGTTATAATCAATGAATATTACCCACTGGAAGAGATGGAGGGAGGACTAGGATTGAAACGATTTTTTAAGGGCATCAGCATATACCTGTTGATAGTTTTACTGATAATGTTCAGCGTCAGGATGTTTGGGACAGAGGTTGAGCAGGTAACAGAGCTGGATTTCACAGAGCTGGTGTCGAGAATTAACGATGGAAGCATCACAAGAATTACTTCAATCGGAAACACGGTTGAGGGAGAACTGGAGGATGGAAGACAATTCTCTGGGATATTACCTGAGGAAGCCAGATTGACATTCTACCATGACTACGTAAAAGAGCTGGTGGACAATGAGCAGATTGTATATTCTGCAGAGCAGGTTCCCGAAACACCTTGGTATATAAATATGCTGCCTACAATTATGATTTTGGTTGTATTTGCAGTCTTCTGGTTTGTTTTCATGCAACAATCACAAGGAGGCGGAGGCGGCGGAAAGGTTATGTCCTTTGGAAAGAGCAAGGCTAAGCTAGTCAAGCTTGAAGAGGGCAAGCTGGTAACCTTTGACGAGGTCGCTGGCCTTGAAGAGGAAAAGGAAGAGCTGCAGGAGATTGTAGACTTCTTGAGCAATCCCAAGAAATACATTGAAATAGGAGCCAGAATTCCAACAGGAGTCCTTATGGTAGGACCTCCGGGAACAGGTAAGACCTATTTGAGCAAGGCTGTGGCAGGTGAAGCGGGAGTGCCCTTCTTCACAATATCCGGTTCAGATTTCGTTGAGATGTTTGTCGGTGTTGGTGCAAGCCGTGTAAGGGATCTGTTTGAACAGGCAAAGAAAAATTCACCATGTATAGTATTCATAGATGAGATTGATGCAGTAGGACGAAGAAGAGGTGCAGGTCTTGGTGGCGGACATGATGAGAGGGAGCAGACACTTAACCAGCTTCTTGTTGAAATGGACGGATTTGCCAAGAATGAAGGAATCATTGTAATGGCTGCGACAAACAGGGCTGATATTCTTGACCCTGCTCTTTTAAGACCAGGTAGATTTGACAGAACCATCTATGTTGGACTCCCAGACATCAGGGGTAGAGAAGCCATACTGAAGGTTCACACAAGGAAAAAGCCCCTTGAGGAGGATGTTGACCTGGGTGTGGTTGCAAAGAGAACACCAGGCTTCACACCTGCAGATCTTGAAAACCTTGTGAACGAGGCAGCCTTACTCACTGCCAGATTCAACCTCAAAAAGATACCGATGCATCTCATTGAAGAAGCATCCATTAAGGTTCAGGCGGGACCGGAGAAGAAGAGTAAAGTAATCAGCCCACATGAAAAGAAGCTTACGGCTTTTCATGAGGCAGGGCATGCATTGACTGCAAGATTGCTGCCGGGAAGCGATCCGGTACATCTTGTAACAATAATACCTAGAGGTATGGCGGGTGGATTCACCGCATATATTCCAGATGAGGACAGAAACTACCTCACCAAGAATCAGATGCAGGACAAGCTTGTTATACTGCTGGGAGGAAGGGTTACAGAAGCCCTTGTCCTGGAGGATATAAGTACAGGAGCTCAAAATGATATTGAAAGGGCAACCAAGCTTGCACGTTCAATGGTCACCCATTACGGTATGAGTGATGTGCTTGGACCAATGACCTATGGTACAGATGAAGAGGAAGTATTTGTTGGAAGAGATCTCAACAGATCCAGAAACTATAGTGAGGATGTAGCCGCTGCTATAGACAAGGAGATGAGAAAGATAATAGATACAGCTTACCACAGGGCAGAGTCCTTACTAAAAGAGAATATGGATACACTTCATAGGATTGCAGAGGCGTTGCTTGAAAAAGAAACAATTGATGCAAAGGAATTTGAGGAGATTTTCCAAGGAAATTAATGCAGGACCCCTGATGCGGGGGCCTGCTTTTCCCATGTCTTGAGATAAAATGCAATTTTACATTCATTATTCAAAATAATTGAATTTTATATTGCAAAATTGCAATAACTTCTAATATAATAGGGTTTAGAGAAGGTACCAATATGAGGAGGTAAAATGATGTACGATGAAAAAAAGCTAGAGCAGATCAGATCGTCTTTTGTGGACTGGGATGAAAACAAAGTCGGAAAGCAGCTTAGCAAGCATCCTGAAAGAAAGGAAACCTTTACAACTGGTTCAGACAAGAAGGTGGAAAGACTTTACACGCCACTTGACACTGCAGAAATGGATTATGAAAGGGATCTAGGCTATCCTGGAGAGTATCCATACACAAGAGGTGTGCAGCCAACCATGTACAGGGGAAGATTCTGGACAATGAGACAGTATGCAGGATTTGCAACTGCGGAGGAGTCCAACAAGAGATACAAGTATCTTCTTGAGCAGGGACAGACTGGACTCAGTGTTGCCTTTGACCTTCCAACTCAGATAGGCTACGATTCAGATCACGGACTGTCTGAAGGAGAGGTTGGTAAAGTAGGGGTTGCAATAGATTCCCTAAGGGATATGGAAATCTTGTTTGATGGGATTCCATTGGACAAGGTAAGTACGTCAATGACAATAAATGCTCCTGCAAGCGTTTTACTTGCAATGTATATTGCAGTTGCTGAAAAGCAGGGAGTATCTCCAGACAAGCTTAGAGGTACCATACAAAATGACATTCTAAAAGAGTATATTGCTAGAGGAACATATATATTCCCTGTTGAGGAATCAATGAGACTTATTACCAACATCTTTGAGTACTGCTCAAAGGAAGTTCCAAAATGGAATACAATAAGCATCAGTGGATACCACATAAGGGAGGCTGGTTCAACAGCAGCTCAGGAGGTTGCATTCACATTGGCCGATGGAATCGCCTATGTTGATGCGGCTATCAAGGCTGGTCTTGATGTTGATGACTTCGCGCCTAGACTCTCCTTCTTCTTCAATGCCCACAACGACCTTCTTGAGGAGGTTTCAAAATACAGGGCTGCAAGAAGGCTATGGGCAAGAATCATGAAGGAAAGATTTGGAGCAAAGAAGGAAAAATCACTTCAATTGAAGTTCCACACTCAGACCGCAGGATCAACACTGACTGCTCAGCAGCCAGACAACAACATAGTAAGGGTAGCCATTCAGACCTTGGCGGCAGTTCTTGGAGGAACTCAGTCACTTCACACAAATTCAAGGGATGAGGCATTGGCACTTCCAACTGAGGATTCAGTAAGAATTGCTCTTAGAACCCAACAGATTGTGGCTCACGAATCAGGAGTAACCGAAACTGTTGACCCACTTGCAGGCTCATACTACATTGAAAAACTGACAAATGATATTGAAAATGAAGCAATGGATTACATTGAAAAGATAGACAATCTTGGTGGAGCACCTAAGGCCATAGAAAAAGGATTTATCCAGAAGGAGATTCAGAACTCTGCTTACAAGTACCAGATGCAGGTTGAAGACCAGGAAAGAATCGTAGTTGGAGTGAACAAGTTCAGGATAGAGGAAAAGGACAAGAAAGAGCTTCTTAAGGTAGATCCACATGTTGAGCTGCTACAGAAGAAGAAAATCGAGAAGCTCAAGAGCACAAGAGACAATGACAAGGTTCAGGAATCACTGGAAATCCTGAAGGCTAAGGCCGAAACAGATGAAAACCTTATGCCGTTCATAATCGAGGCGGTAAAGGAATACGCAACATTGGGAGAAGTCTGTGGAGTTCTTAGAGAAGTTTTCGGAGAATATGAACAGTCTGTAATACTATAGTTATGAGGAGGAAATAGAATGGATAAACCCATTAGAGTACTTGTGGCAAAGCCAGGTCTGGATGGACACGATAGAGGAGCAAAGGTTATAGCC
>CAYMHD010000091.1:0-8293 GCA_964390135.1 uncultured Gudongella sp.
CAGGATAGAAGGTTCAAAGCCTTCAATTCCTTAACGCTCAGGGCTTCAATCTGCCTTACTATGGTCCTTTTTAAGGTTGCAGAATCATAGAAGGCTCTATAGTCATCAGTTGTGGTAGTCCAAAGTCCATTTTCATCAATACGGATAATCCCATTGTCAATGAAATGCTTGATCAGAACACGAATATAGCGAGGGTTACCAAGTGTTTCATTGTATAATGCATCTGAAAACTCATTAGGAACATTTTCGTTGCCAAGTATTGCATGTATATATTCCTCAGCTTCAAGCTTTGATAGATTCTCAAGGTGGATCTCTTCAAACAGACCATTTTTTTGCCATTGATTCATTACTATGATCTTGCGAGCATCAGTCAGCTTATTCTTTTGAATTGAAAACGAAAAAAATATTCTCTTGCCTTTTGACTTGGTAATTATAAAATCAAAAAGATTGAAAATTTCCAAGTCAGCGTTGTGTATATTGATCAATCCCAGATAGATTGTTTCTCTCTTTGAAAGTTTAATCAACTCTTCAGTTATGCAATTGAAAAGCTTCAGCTTTGAATCCAATTGGTCCAATATGAATTGTTCAAGGGACTCATTGAACTGGATTTTAATATCGTTGGACTCAGAATCAATCCTATAGTCTATTCCCAGGACTTCGCACAGCTGAACAAGGAAAACCTTGAAGTAATCTATACTTGAGTAGTCTCCCTCCCCAGCTTCAATTACATATGCCCTTCCACCCTCAAGTCCTCTTCTTCTAAAAATCTCTCGAACATATTTTTTCTTTCCAACTCCACCATTGCCATCTACTATCAACCCTGAATATCCCTTTTCATAGATCTCATGGAAGGATTTCCCTGATAGATAATGGAAGTAATTATTTTGTTTCCTTCCCGGCAAAACGTTTAATTGAATTTTTTCTCTTTCTTCTCTGAGATTTCTGGTGTAATCAATTCCAAATTCATTTCTTAAGGCTTCAAAATAACCCTTAAGGGGGTTTCTGCTGGGACTTGTACTCCTGACCATCAAATCATCAATCAAACCATCGATAAAGTCCTGCTTCCCTACCGGTAGCTCCAACCTTGTCTCAGAGAATAGCTTGCCCACTATTACTCCAAGTGACCAGCAGTCTGATTGTAAATTGTTCCCATTGTTGTTTTCCCTGCTCTCAGGAGCAATATATTCTCTTATTCTTTTCAGATTATCAACCTGCAATTTACTATGTACAATGGATGTTACACTCAGTAGCCTCATGTCACCTTCAGAATTTACGAATATTTTATCAGGACTCAACACATCGTAGGAAATACCCCTAAAATGTAAATATTCCAGGGCTTCTATCAATTTTAGAACAAGGATGACCCGGGAATTCATATTCAATGAACCCATTGCCAAATCAAGAGTATCCCAGGGTGTATATTCAGAAAGAACATAATACAAGCCACTGGAAGATTCCTTTAGATCTACAGTCCTAACCGGTCCAAAATCAATTGTTGAAAGAACTCCCTTGTGATCGATGCTCTTATAGAAGTCGATCTTTTCAATATAGTCCTCAATCAAGGCATTGTGCTTGTTCCTATCCAAAATTTTTACAAAGCATTCCAAACCTGTATTTTCCCGCTGCTCGCAAACATAAGCACTATCCCTATTTTCAGTTTCGAATTTTTCAATTAATCTGATCTGACCGTTTATTAGCTTCATGTAGCACCTCTTTTGTTAAATTTCTTCCTTCATCTCCAGATAAAGGTTTTCAAGGGCTGTACGCAATGTCCTCTTATCTTCTTCTGTTACTCCCTTTAGCTTCTCGGATAGAAACTCAATTCTCTTTTCCAGAACCCTTGCCAGAATATCATGACCTTCCTGGAGCACCTCCACCCGAACAACACGCTTATCCTGCTCATCCTTCCTTCTCCTGACCAGGCTTGTTTTCTCCATCCTGTCAATAAGATCGGTTATGGTGCTGCATGCAAGATCCATCTTCTGGCTCAATTCACTTATTGTCATATCACCATTGTTTATAAGTGTCTGCAAAGCAGTAAACTGGGGAACGGTGATATTGAAATCACTAAGTATCACCCTCCCCTTCTTTCTGATGATATAATCCACCTTTCTTAGGTACTCCTCAATGGAATCCACATGCTCTGAACTGTTATGTGTCATAAGAAACCTCCTAAACCAGTATTTTCAATCCTTTTGGTATGACCTTGAAGTGGGCTGGCAGCTTTCCTCCATACTCCCCATCCACATCAACAACCAGGGCATCCTCAGCATCGATTCTCACCTCTCTGGTCTTATAATAAACCACCTTTGAGTGTCGGATGTGCTCACCAGTTAGTACATTAACGAAAATATTAGCCAACTCTCCAATATCAGCATTCTTTATGAGAACCACATCAAGAAGGCCATCAAGTACATCTGCCTCAGGAGCCAGTCTTTTGAAGCCTCCTATTGACGAGCTGTTTGATACAACGAACAATAAAATCTCTTCTTCGCCTGTATGTTCCTCGCTGGTTATTTTTACCTTTACCGGTTCAAGACCCTGATTCACAAGCTCTCTCAGGCCTTCAAGATAATAGGCCATCCTGCCTAAAACTGCCTTCATATCAGAGGGAACCTGATACCCTACCTTTGTCAAGAGTCCCCCTGCTGCAACGTTTACAAAGTAATCGTCATTCACTTTTCCCAGGTCCACATCTATTATATTTTCCTTTTTAATCATATTGAAAAATTCCTCTGAGGTTCTGGGAATCTGAAGATAATTGGCAAAATCATTGACGGTTCCGCTTGCCATTATTGCCAAGGGCACTTTATTATCACTGGTCATTATGCCCTTTACCACCTCATTGACTGTTCCATCGCCTCCGCAGGCAACTATCAGGTCAAACCCATCCTTGCAGCTTTCCCTGGCCTCAAACATGGCATCATATTTTTTCCTTGTAAAGGATTTGCCTACTATATATCCATCATCCAGCAGCATTTTACATAAATTGTCAATTTTTCTCTCCATGGCCTGTCTACCTGAAGAAGGGTTTATGATGAATTTTATCTTTTTCATATCTGATTCTCCGTTCCGTACTTTGTCATTAAATTATTTGGACGCATAATACTTTATTTTATTATACCAGTTATTTGACACATGTCCTAGTGATTTAAACAAGAAAATAGAGCCCTGCGGGCTCTATTAGTACTTTTTGATGCTGTCTCGTACAATTTCTATTATCTCCTTGATAATCTCAATGTACGATGTGACTGATTTGGCGTTAAACTGGAAAGCCAATGCCGTTTCAGCCAGTGTTTCCGATAGAACGTCAACGGTGTCTCCAACCCTGTGACCTGTATTGTCAATTACATTTGCCATGTCGTCTATCTTGGTGGTTATTCCATTCACATTTCTCACAACACCGGTCAAGTCCGGTGACATGTCCGAAATCATCTTATTGGCTTCATTGGTGATCTTATTAACGTTCTCGGTAATTTCAGGCAGCTGCTTTATTGTTGCATCAATTTCATTTACGTTAGCTTCCAACACGGCTTCAGCTTGACCTAGAACCTTGTTGACATTCCTCAAAATAAGGAGTAAGTATCCAAGAACCCCTATGCCCAATAGAAATAAAACCAGCTTTAGCAAATCCGCCAATGTCAAGGTTACATCCATCAAAATCCCCCCTTAGATTTGCTATTTCTTGATTTCCTTCTCAACATCTTCCTTGGTGTCTTTGGCTACATCCTTAACCTCTTCAGCACCCTTCTTTATCTCTTCAGCCACGTCCTCAGCCTTTTCAGCAGCTTCGTCCATAGCCTCTTCTGCTACTTCCTTGTCCTTCTTGGCCTTTTCCTTCAACTCAACCCATCCTTTTTCAACATCTGTTTTTACCTTGTCCAGCTGCTCCTTGGTTGTGTCAAGCTGCTCTTCAACCTTAACCTTTACATTTTCTGCAACTTCCTTGCTCTTGGTGGAAATCTCCTCTCTAGTTTCCTTACCTGACTTCGGAGCAAATAAAAGCCCTGCCGCTGCACCCAATGCAGTACCTATAGCTGTACCTACAGCTACATTCTTGGCAGTTTCCTTTTTCTTGGCCTTTTCCATTTGTTTTCTCTTTTCCTCAATGATCTTATTCAATTTCATCATTTTATCTCCCCTTTGTAATTTTTCTATACACACACTTTACCCCCAAAATATAAGTAATAATCAGAGTTTGATAAAAAAAGAACCTGAATGTGGATTAAGTAAGCTTTATATGACACTCATCCACAAATATTTGATGATTTGAAAAAAATCAGATTTCCCCTTGGTAATATTTTAATTGCCCCTTATTGTTTCTGGTGATTTTTTCTCTTTGTTCATAAATAATGACCATAATTGGAAATGTGAGGAAACTTTGTGTGAAAATTGGTATAATGTTACTTGAAACGCAATTCCCTTAAGGAGGATTTCGATGAAATCATTTTTGACGATAAAGGAGTATTTTCTTGAACACAAAAAATATTACATCATAGGTGTAATTTGGCTAGTAGTAATAGATGGAGTCCAGCTGGTCGTTCCACAGATTCTGAGAAGGCTTACGGATGATCTTCAATTGGGAAACCTTGACAAAGACAGATTGCTTTACTATGCCTTTCTGATTGTAGCAACCGGTCTATTTATCGGAATAGGTCGATATTTCTGGAGAATATATCTGATTGGCACCTCAAGAGAAATTGAGTACAAGCTTAGAAATAAACTGTTCTCACATTTGCTTACCCTGTCTCCCAATTATTTCAATACCCACAAGACAGGGGATCTGATGGCCCATGCAACCAATGATATCAATGCGGTTAGAATGGCCCTTGGCCCTGGTACAATAATGATTGTGGATTCAGGATTTCTGTTGATGTTCTCGCTATTCATGATGGTAAGAACAACCAATCTGAGGCTTACAGCCGCTGCTGTGTTCACTCTCCCAATCATAATGCTATTGGTGACACGTTTTGGAAAAATAATATACAGGAAGTTCAAGGTTGTTCAGGAAGCCTTTTCAGACCTTTCCGACATCACCCAGGAAAGCTTTTCAGGCATCAGGGTCATTAAGTCTTTTGTCCAGGAAAGACTTGTATCTGACAACTTTGAAAGGGTAAATCAGAACACTTTCAACAAGAACATGGACCTAGTGAAGGTTCACGGTGGCTTCCACCCCCTGCTTCAGCTCATAAGCTCAGTAAGCTATCTCATAATAATTTTTTATGGTGGACGGCAGGTAATAAACGGCTCCATTTCACTTGGGGATTTTGTTGCCTTCAATTCGTATTTGGGGATAATAATCTGGCCAACAAGAGCACTGGGAATGGTAATAAATGTCCTACAGAGAGGTGCAGCTTCCTTGGATAGGCTTAACGTGATTTTTAACGAAAAATCAGAGATCCTCCAAAAGGACACCCCACTATCCATATCCCCTCTAAGGGGGGAAATTGAGTTCAGGAATGTCTCCTTTGCCTACCCAAACTCAAATCACAACGCTCTTACAAGGGTCAGCTTCAGGGTTCCAGCAGGCAATACACTGGCAATCACCGGAAGGACAGGCAGTGGAAAAAGTACTGTTGCAAATCTTGTGTTAAGGCTGTTCGACACATCCAGTGGAGAAATTCTAGTGGATGGACATGAAATCAAAGAAGTATCCCTTGATGACCTGAGAAATGAAATTGGATTTGTACCTCAGGATAATTTCCTCTTTTCACAAACAATACAGGAAAACATAGCCTTGGCCTATGATCAGATGCCGGATGAGTCGGAAATTGTGGAAGCAAGCAAAATAGCCCAGCTATATGAGAACATAATGGAGTTTCCCGAAAAGTTCAAAACAATAATAGGCGAACGGGGAGTGACATTGTCAGGAGGTCAAAAGCAAAGACTCAGTATAGCCAGAGCCATTGTAAAGAAGCCCTCTGTTCTGATCCTTGATGATAGCCTCTCAGCGGTGGACACCCAGACTGAGGAAAGGATACTCCATGGTATAAGGAGCTTCTCAAGGGATATTACAACAATTCTGATCAGCCATAGGATTTCAACGGTTAAGGGTGCCGATGAGATCATATTCCTTGATGATGGCTCAATCCTGGAAAAGGGTACCCATCAGGAGCTTCTTGATAATAAGGGCGAATATTATGATTTGTACCAACGACAGCTATTGGAGGAACAGGTCAGAAGTGAGGAGGATGAAAATGGACAAACTCCATGAAGAAGAAGTTCTAGGAAAAGCCTATGATTGGAAATTGATGAAAAGACTGTTGAAATATGCCCGTCCCTTCTGGGCTCTCCTAACCGTATCAATTCTCCTGCTTATAGTAATAACAGGTCTGGAGCTTCTCAATCCTTACCTGGTCAAAATAGCCATCGATGACCACATAAGTGGTTACAAGAGACCCCGGATTGAAATCCCTGTAGAGGCTGCCACCACTCAGGATGGAATTGTACTTGACGACTACATTTACGTATTGAAGGAAGATTATGACAATCAGGACAACTATCCTGTTAAGACCCTTGTGCAAAGAACAGACGGGTATTATCTTGTTGATGCTGATAATACCAGCTCACCTGGAAGACTACTTTCACAGGAGGATTATCAGGCATTCAGAAGGAATGATATTGATGGGCTGGACAGAATTGCCATAATGTTTGCTGCGGTAATTGTCCTGACCTTTATTCTAAGCTACCTGCAGATATATATTTTAAACTATACCAGTCAAAAAATCATATTCAATATAAGAGGCGACCTGTTCAACCACCTGCAGAGTCTTGCGGTGAGATATTTTGACAATAACCCCATAGGTAGACTGGTAACAAGGGTCACCAACGATACCGAGACCTTGAATGAAATGTACACAAATGTATTGGTCAACCTTTTCAAGGATTTCTTTATGCTCAGTGGAATAATGATTGTAATGCTGAGATTGAACGTCCAGCTTGCACTGGTGTCATTTGCACTGATTCCGGTCATACTTCTGATTTCCATTGTTTTCAGGAAATACATCAGAGAGGTATACAGACTTAGCAGGGTGCAGCTGGCCAAGATCAATGCCAGCCTGAACGAAAACATATCCGGCATGCGAACCATCCAGATATTCAAGAAGGAAAGCAAGTTTTTTCAGAGCTTCAACAGTATAAATACCGATTACCTCAATATTCAAAAAAAGGAGATAACCTATTTTGCAATATTCAGACCATCAATCGAGGTAATCAGGTCACTTGGGATTGCACTTTTGGTCTATTTTGGCGGTGGCAGTGTAATCTCCGGAAGCATCCAGTTTGGTGTTCTGTTTGTATTCATCAATTATCTTCAAAAGTTCTATGAACCGATTATGGACCTAACTGAAAAATACAATATCCTCCAATCGGCCATGGCCTCCAGTGAAAGGATTTTCAGGATTCTGGATACGGACATGAGGATTGAAAATCCGGAAAAGCCTATGGATATTGAAGCTTTTAAGGGTGAAATAGAGTTCAGGAATGTATGGTTTGCCTATAATGACCAGGACTGGGTGCTGAAAAATATCAGCTTCAAGATAAACAGAGGTGAGTCAGTTGCAATCGTAGGTGCTACCGGGGCTGGGAAAACCTCCATAATCAACCTCCTGACACGATTCTATGATATACAGAAGGGAGAAATTCTTCTTGATGGTGTAAACATAAAAAATATGGACAAGAATACCCTGAGACAGAAAATCGGTGTAGTCCTGCAGGATGTCTTCATATTTACCGGCAATATCCGGGATAATATCAGATTGAACAAGGACATCAATGATCATAGGGTTATTGAAATAGCCAAGTATGTCAATGCGCACAGGTTCATTTCCAGACTGCCCCAGGGCTACGATGAACCAGTCATGGAAAGGGGGTCTACCCTCTCCGCGGGTGAGAGACAGCTTCTTGCCTTCGCCAGAACCCTTGTCTATGACCCACAGATTCTGGTTTTGGACGAAGCCACCTCAAGTATAGACACAGAGACGGAGCTCTTGATACAGGACGCCCTTCACAAGCTTGTGGAGGGAAGGACCTCCATTGCAATAGCACACAGGCTGTCCACAATTCAACATGCAGACAAGATAATAGTCCTGAAGCAGGGAGAGATCAAGGAAATGGGCTCCCATCAGGAGCTGCTTAGAAACAAGGGCCTCTATTATAATCTATATCAGCTTCAGTACAAGGAAAGCTTCCAGTAAGCTCTAACGTTTTCTCTCTTGCAGAAGGCCAGCAGAAAGGATATCATTGAACTAAGAAGAATGAAAAAGACAGGAGTTGTAATTAATGTACGATTTTC
>CAYMHD010000092.1:0-8224 GCA_964390135.1 uncultured Gudongella sp.
AGTTACAATATTATTTCTGGCAATGTACTGCTTGAAAAGTGTTGAAAATACGAGTTCTTCAACCAACTGTCTAAAAGATGGATGGAAAGGTCCAGCAACTACATCCTTACCCATCTGAATATTCTCCGTAGGCTGGAGCCCAATTCGAATTACTGGTATATTTCGAGCTCTAAACGCCATGAGAATAATGGCAGAAGTTTCAATAGCCTCCTCAAGACTCAAAGCTTCATACAATCCTTGATTCATCTGACTCTCCAGAGCTGTGTTCCTAATTACCAGCGTCGGATATATCCTAATCATGTCGGGATTCATATCCAGTACCCTTCTTGCTGTCTCAAGACTCTTTTTTTGGTTGTCACCTGGAAGTCCCAGCATTATCTGATGTCCAAGATTGAATCCCCATTTTCTTATTAGCTTACTTGATTCATATACATCAGTATCACTATGCCCTCTCTCACTCATCCTTAATACATCCATATCAAGGGATTGAACTCCCAGTTCAATTGTGTTCACCTGAAAATCCTTTAGAAGTTGAAGAATTTCCTCATCAATGGCATCTGGTCTGGTGGACAACCTAATATTGTGAATTTTCCCTGCCTTCTTGTATTCGTGTGGAACCTTGAGGAGCTCCATCTGAATCTCCTTTTGTATTGCAGTAAAACTGCCACCATAAAAGGCCACCTCTATGAATGAGTCATATTTAAAGGTTTCCAAATGTTCATCTATAGTTCTTTTGACATCTTCAACTGTAACATCAGTCGAGAGCCCTGTTATTTTTCTTTGGTTGCAGAAGACGCAATCATGTGGGCACCCAAAATGCGGGACGAAAATCGGAATTATGTAATGCCTAGTCATAATCTTCACCCATAAGGATCAATGCCTCTTTGGCAGCCATTTGTTCAGCTTCTTTCTTGTTCCTGCCTATTCCAGAACCTATAACATCTCCACCCACTGAAACATCCACATGGAAAAGTTTGTTGTGGTCTGGTCCTTCCTCCTTAACTACAGAGTAGATAAGCTTATTCCTGGTTATTTTTTGGAGCTTCTCCTGAAGACCTGTCTTGTAGTCAATAAAAAGAGATCCCTTTGCAACAGCCTTAACTATGATCATTTCAAAATTCTTAAGCAGAAACTCTCTTACGGTATCATAGTTGCTATCCATGAAAATTGCACCAGTTATAGCCTCACTTGCATCAGCAAGTATGGAGTCCCTATCTCTGCCACCTGTGTTCTCCTCTCCCTTCCCCAATAGAAGAAATTCTCCAAGATTGATTTTTCTTGCTGCCAGGGCGAGGGATGGTTCTGATACAACCTTTGCTCTTATTTTTGTAAGCTCTCCTTCAGGATAGAATGGATATTTCATAAAAAGATACTCACTGACGACCAATCCCAATACCGTATCCCCTAAAAATTCTAGTCTTTGGTTGCTTTTGCTGGCATGCATGCCATGCTCATTAGCATATGAACTATGCGTCAAAGCTGTTTCAAGCAGTTCTATGTCATCAAAGCGATACTTTAGATTTAATTGTACCTCATTAAGCCTTTCGTCATCCAAATATCCATTCATCCTACCACCTCCAGGATTATTCCAACTTTCCCTTTATATAGTTCTTGGCATCGCCAACAGTTCTTATCAATTCCACATCATCATCATCAACTTCCAGTCCAAACTCGTCCTCAAGTGCCATCACAAGCTCTACAAGATCAAGTGAATCAGCATTCAGATCATCCCTAAAGGATGTTTCCATGTTTATGTCCTTTTCAGGTACGTTGAATTGTGTTGTTATGATATTTATTATCTTCTGTGTTATCATATTAAACCCCCGTTATAAAATTTTGTTTCAACAAAGAAATTATTGTACATGAGTATCAATAAAAGCTTCATTAATGAATAATTATACGCTTATTTTACTTTCTATTGTACTAATAACATCTCTTTCAATAAAGGTCTTGAGTTGACCAATACCATTCTTAAAGGCATAGTAATCAGAGCTTCCATGTGCCTTCACAACTGGTTTTACAGTACCTAGCAAAGGGGCTCCCCCATACTCTCTGTAATCGAGACGCTTCTTCATATTTTTGAGCTGTGGCCTAAGCAGCAGTGCACCAAGCTTTGATCTGGTATCCGCCATCAAGGATTCCTTCAGGAGAGAAAAAATAGATGAAGCCATCCCTTCTGAAAGCTTCAGAACAACATTGCCGACAAATCCATCACAAACCATTACATCAGCAACTCCATAAGGCAAATCTCTTGCTTCGATATTCCCAACAAAGTTTATTTTGGAATCCTTGAGAGCCTCGAATGTCTCCTTGGCCAGCTGATTTCCTTTTGCCTCTTCAGTTCCGACATTTATTAGCCCTACCTTAGGTTCCTTCACGCCCATTACCTCTTCCATGTATATGGATCCCATCAATGCAAATTGCTCCAGATATTCGGGCTTTGTATCCATATTTGCACCTGCATCAAGAAGAAGGGATACACCCTTAAGGGTTGGATAAAGCACAGTCAAGGCTGCACGATCAATTCCCTGGATTCTTTTTACAATGAAAATTCCGCCTGCCAAAAGAGCACCAGTGTTTCCAGCAGATATGAATCCATCACCTTCACCATTTGCAAGTGCCTGCATTCCTTTGACCATTGAGCTGTTTTTCTTTCTTCTTATTGCAAGTGTCGGATTGTCATCATTAGAAATTACTTCTGGGGCATCCATTACCTGAATCTTACCGGTTGGGTAGGAATGCTTCTCAAGCTGATCCAGGATAATGTCCTCCTTACCGGTGATAAGTATTTCTATGCCGTATTCGTTGACTGCCTCCACTGCTCCCTTTACAATGGCTTCAGGTGCATTGTCCCCACCCATGCCATCTACAATAATCCTCATAGCTATCCCTCATTTATAATTTTTGGCAGTACTACCTGTAAGTCCACAGGACGTACCTATTACATCCATTTTAGCACATAAAAAAAAGATAGTGAAGCTAATCACTATCTTTCTTGTTTACTCGACTACAATTACTTCCCTGCTCTTGTAATAGCCACAGCTTCTGCAAACTCTATGTGGTTGTTTAGGCTCATGACATTGCGGACATTCAACAACTGTGGTTTTATTAAGTCTATAGGAAGACGCTCTTCTTTTGTCTCTTCTGGCTTTAGAAGTTTTCCTTTTTGGTACTGCCATTTAAAACACCTCCTTAATCATTTAGAGAAAGTTCCCTTAACTTTTCGAATCGCAAATCTCCTGTTTCAACTGTACAGTCACATGGTCCCTCATTAAGGTTTTTACCACATTTCTGACACAGACCTTTGCAATCCTCGCTGCATAAAAATTTCATAGGTAGGGAACTAGCTATTTGATTCCAGATGTAATCATTGAGATTTACGTACATGTCCTTGTAGTAAACTACCTCATCAGATTCCTCATCTTCAATGTTGTTCCCTGATTCTTCTTCCATCAATTTTCCTGAAGCACTGAAACTAATTTCATTGCTACTTTCAACAAGACATCTGTCACAAGGTGCTTGGTAAACATACTTACCTTTGGTTTCAATGAGTATTTCGCCATCCACCTTATAGAAGTTCCCCTCTATATGTATTGGGTCCACAACTGAAGAAACATCTTCATTTGGAAACTCGTCCTTGGACAGGTCAAATGAAAAACTCAAAACCTGTTTTCCGCTATCAAGAAAATCTGATAAATCAATTTTCATAGTTGTCACCTCTTAGACTAACACTACTATTATATATATGAGGGACACCTTTGTCAACCTCTATATTTATTTGACCAATCCCAAAGTATCTCTTGCTATCATAAGCTCTTCGTTTGTTGGAATTACCATGATTGTTGCACTTGTAAGGTCCTTGTTTAGGACAGCTTCCTTGCCTCTTATTCCGTTATTCAACTCATTATCAATTCTAATGTTAAGACACTCAAGTCCTTCACATACCATTCTTCTGATCGTATCTGAATTTTCACCTATTCCAGCGGTGAAAACAAGCACATCAATTCTGCACATTTGCGCTGCATATGCTGCAATGTATTTCTTTACACGATTTGTAAATACCTTCAGTGCAAGCTCTGCTCTTTCATTGCCTTGTTCAGCGGCAATCTCAAGATCCCTGAAGTCACTGCTCAAGCCTGAGATACCTAGTACTCCAGATTTCTTGTTAAGCATGTTGTTTACCTCATCAAAAGTCATGTTTTCCTTGTCCATCAGGAATGGAATGATTGCTGGGTCTATATCTCCAGATCTTGTTCCCATGGCCAGTCCTTCAAGTGGTGTGAAGCCCATGCTTGTATCAACGGATTTTCCGCCTTCTATAGCTGTTACGCTGGATCCATTTCCAAGATGACAGGTTACAATGTTCAAGTCCTTTATATCCTTGTTCATAAGCTCTGCAGCCCTAATGGACACATACTTGTGAGAAGTTCCATGGAATCCATATCTTCTGATCTTGTACTTTTCATAGTACTCATAGGGTATTGGATAAATGTAGTTGTCAGCCGGAATGGTTTGGTGGAAAGCTGTATCAAACACTCCAACCATTGGTGTATGAGGCATCAGCTCCTTACAAGCCTCTATACCCATTATGTTCGGTGGATTATGCAGTGGTGCTAGCTCGATGTTTCTGTTAAGAGCATCCATAACAGCCTCATCGATTATTACTGAGCTGGCAAAATCTTCCCCACCGTGTACAACTCTGTGTCCTACTGCACCTATTTCGTCCATGGATTCAATTGCTCCATGCTCCTTGTCAACAATAACCTGAAGTACAAGTTCTATTGCCTTTTTATGGTCTTTCATAGGTTCTTCAATTACCACTCTCTCTTTACCAGTGGTATCGTGTTTGATTTTAGAGCCCTCTATCCCAATCCTTTCAACAAGACCCTTTGCCATTACCTTTTCACCCTGCATATCAATAAGTTGATATTTAAGGGATGAGCTACCACAGTTCATAACTAAAATTTTCATTTACAGACCTCCTAACAATATTTCTAACTCAATAGTATTATATTTGTGTTAAAAAATCAACAGAAGAAACCAAAACTGTGTTAAAACAAATCGGCACCATCAGTTACTTACATTTCCACTAATCGTCCAAAGACAGCTAACTAAAATTATGTTTGTTTATATAGCTATGTAATGTTATTATTTTTAATAGGGAAATACTGATTTCAAAATTCATTTTCTGAAATGGATCCGTCCTTGACAGGAAGAGGTGACAAATATGAAGGTAGCTGGCTTAATAACTGAATACAACCCATTTCATAACGGACACAGAATACACATTGAAAAAACCAGAGAGCTCACTGGTGCATCGCATCTGGTCGCTGTAATGAGCGGTTCCTTTGTTCAAAGAGGGGAGCCGGCAATAGTTGACAAATGGACACGTGCTGAAATGGCAATCAAAAACGGAGTCGACCTTGTGGTTGAATTGCCTTTCACCTATGCCGTCCAAACAGCTGAACTGTTTGCATCAGGTGCGACCAGAATACTTGAAGAAATGGGTATAGTTGATAGTCTTGTCTTTGGAAGTGAGTCGGGTAATATTGATAATCTCAAAGATATCGCCATGATATTGGCAGAAGAGCCACCGCAATTTAAGAAATACCTGAAAGAGCATTTGAGCAAAGGGAACTCATTTTCTGCCTCAAGGTCTCTTGCCTTGGTGGACTATATGATATCCAAGGAAATTGATATTCCCTATACTGCTGAAATAATCAAGCAGTCCAATAATATACTTGGAATTGAATATTTGAAATCCTTGAGTAGATTAAAGTCAACCATCACACCAATGACCTTCAAAAGACAGGGAGATGACTACAAGGATCGTGAAATAAGGAGCAGCATAGCCTCTGCAACAGCCATAAGACAATCAATAAAGACTAGTGGGGTTGAATCTGTTGAAGGATTGCTGCCTGATACATCCTACACAGCCATTCATGAATTTATGCAAAAGTATGGTTGTGTAAATGGATTGGAGAATTACTCACAAACAATCAATTACCTCCTCTGTGTACTAGGTCCGAAAAAAATTGCAGAGTATTTCGATGTTGAGATAGGACTAGAGAACAGAATTAAGAACCTGGCAGAAAAAACATCAGATATTTTTGAGCTGATACGGTTGATTTCAACCAAGCGCTATGCGGAAACAAGGATTCAAAGGCTTTTTGTCCATATTCTTGCCAATTTGGAAAGGAAAGACATCCTCCAGGCTTATTCCATATCCCCTGGCTACTTGAGAATCCTCGCGAGCAATAGCAAAGGCTTTCAAATAATCAATTCCATCAAGGAAAACTCAAATATTGAGATAATAAACAAACTAACTGACTCAATACCCAGACTCCAGTCGGTACACAGAAAAATGCTTCAGAAGGATATTCTGGCAACAGACTTATATTTTCTAGGCTTGAATCCCAGCAAGCCATTAAGGAACATGGATTTCAAAATTAGCCCATATATACACAAATAAAGGACCCACTTTAAGGTAGGTCCTTTTTCTATTCCCTGCTTCTTAATTCTTTTCTATTGTCATTTAGCAGCTGGATCAATTCCTTGAAATTCTCCTGAGCTTCATAGAGTAGTTCATCAGCATACTCCAACGCGCCATTTCTTATTTCCTCAGAGCTTAACTCAGCTCTCTTGACTATTTCCTCCGCCCTTTGGTTTGCCTGCTTGATAACCTCTTCTCTATCTATCAGCTCTTCAAGCCTTGTCTCAGCCTCACTGATCATGGCTGTTGAGGTTTTCTGAGCCTCATCAATTATCCTTTGTCTCTCTTCCTTGATCCATGCTGCTTGCTTTATTTCATCAGGAAGCTTGATTCTGATTTCCTTTATGATATCAAGTAATTCATCTTTATCTATCATAACCTTTCCTGTAAGTGGTACACCTGTTCCAGCTTCAACAATATCCTCAACCTCATCAATCAAGTTCAACAAATCCATTAACGAGTCCCCCTTTTGAATTTTTCTCTTAATGCCTCTTCCACAACCTTTGGTACAAAGCATGATATCTCACCATTGAAAGCTGCAATTTCCTTCACTAGCGAAGAGCTTAAAAACGAAACTCCTGTAGATGAAACCATGAATAGTGTCTCAAGATCAGGATAGGTTTTTCTATTGATAAGTGCCAGCTGCATTTCATATTCAAAGTCAGATACTGCCCTTAGTCCTCTAATGATTGTACTGCAGCCTTTTTTTCTGGAATATTCTGTAAGAAGGCCTGTAAATGAATCTATTTCGATGTTATCTAGATCTTTAGTGGATTCCTTCAAGAGGTGAATCCGCTCTTCAACTGTAAATACACTATTCTTTTTTGTATTATTCAGCACAGAAATTATAACCTGGTCAAATCTTTCAGAGCATCTTCGAATAATGTCAAGATGTCCATTTGTAACCGGATCAAAGCTGCCTGGATAAATCACTCTCATAATGTCACTCCCTTATTTCTGTAGTATGTCATCTCCTTGCTTCCATAGCTTCTGTTGTCAAATACTTCTATATTTGAATAATTATTGTTCAATATCATAGCTTTGTCATGCTCAACGATTATAATCCCATCATCAGACAGTATGCCCCTTTCAGCAATTAGTTGAAGTATCTTGTGAAACAGCTCCACCTCTGCATAGGGTGGATCTACATAAATGTAGTCAAAAGCGGGGTGTCCTTGCTCAAACTGCTTTATAACAGCTCTTGCATCCCCCTTTATTACTTCAGCTTCATCCATTAATTTTGTGTGCTCTAGATTCTTTTTAATCGCTCTGATGCTTTCAGGGCTCCTATCAACAAAATAAACCCTTTTGGAACCCCTGCTCAAAAATTCTATCCCTATACCTCCACTGCCGGCAAAAAGGTCCAACACGTTGGCATTCCTCTTTAATGGGGATAATATATTAAAAAGTGATTCCTTGACCCTGTCCTCTGTAGGTCGAACAGTGTTGCCTTTTGGCGCTATCAACCTATGACCCTTTCTGCTTCCAGATATTACCCTCACTTATAATCACCTACTTTTGCTAACATTTTATCACAGATTTTACCATATTAAAACCTAATTGAATATAATTTCATCAGTGCCATTATAAAACAAACGATCCATACTTTGCCTTATGCCATTATTTTCCTTACCTTCACTCCAATTCTCATCAGATATCATATTTATAGCCTCCTTCTGAGCAGACTTCAATATTTCGATGTCTCTAATCAGATTTGCAATCCGCAGCTCC
>CAYMHD010000093.1:0-8149 GCA_964390135.1 uncultured Gudongella sp.
CTAAATTAATTTCGCTATCTGGTGATAATTTATTGGAAATTCTTAATAAATAAACTTGAATCTAGAGAGCGTTGAAACTTTCAAATTTTAGTCAATTATATTAACATACTATTGGTTGGATCCATTGGATCCTATGGATCCTTTGGATCCTTCTCTATTCTATAATAATTATTCTGATAAATCAATAATTTGAGAATAATTTATCAATTTATTTGCATTATTTTCACAATTGACTACCCTCTTCTATCTCTGTAAATGTCTGAATCTCAGCGTTTATCTCCACATATCCCGTTGAAATTATTTTTGCATAACTGACGGTTTTCACTAAAGTACATGGCTTATTCTTGATAATGTTTTCGCACTGGGAAAAGCATTTTTTTCTGGTTCCACTGATCTCTATGACCGCTTCCCCAATGATGTACCTTTCACCCTCCTTCAAGGGGCCATCACCTGTGTAGGTAATGTTTTCAGTGAATCTGGGCAGGCAAAGGCCTGTGACGATTTCCTTTTCAATGTCCTCCCTGACCTTCAGGGGTAAAAGGGAAAGCTGCCTATCTCCTCCCCTGGCATTCTTGTCCCCATGGATACCCCTGTCCTTCTCAAGCAAGGCCTTTTCCAGGCTCCTTGTCCTCTTGTCCTCGGTTCTGATGCTAAGTCTTGCAACCTTCAATACATCACCTCTTTTCCCGTTGATTACACTATTGGGTTAAAAAGAAAAGACCAACATAGTTGATCTCTCAATTATCTTTTCCCAGGCATCTTTCTCTCTATGAAGCGTCTTTTTTCAGGATTGTCCTTTTCTGTCAGCCTCTCGTGCACTTCCTTGAGACGGTCTATTCTTTCCTTTATCCGTTTCCCATCCTCCGACAGGTCTTTCACCGTCCTCTTGCTCTTTTTTAGGTCGAATTGCCTTTTTGTAATGGAAAAGTCTCCAGATTTGATGTCCTCCACCAGCTCCTTGGGTTTTTTTATCTTTTTCTTTGTAAAATTATCCATAAAATCACCTCTTGATACTTCTACCCTTTGGAGGGTTTGCCGAATCTGAATATTTCCTTCCTATATATATGGGAGGACAGCTTATTGATTTCCTTAAGCTGTCCCTTTCCTATCTGTAGCTATGAATACTTGGCAGTATGTTGTTCACTCCTATGAATGTAAAGATTACGCTAATAAAACCAATGACTGCAAACCATGCAGCAGGCTTACCCTTCCAGCCCCTGTTGAACCTTAGGTGGATGTACACAGAATAGATGAGCCAGGTTATCAGGGACCAGGTTTCCTTTGGATCCCAGGCCCAGTATCTGGACCAGGCATACTTTGCCCATATGGCTCCAGTGACTATTACAAGGGTCAGCATAAGGTATCCAAATGCAATTACCCTGTAGCTAAGATAGTCACATACCTCTGACTTTGGAAGTACGGTCCTTCCATCTCCAGTTGCCTTCTGTCTCTCTCCGATGATATACATTGCAGCCAGTCCCGCTGCAACAGCAAAGGATCCATAGCTTATTACGGCAGTGCCGACGTGAAGATAGAGCCAGCCGCTTTGAAGGGCGGGCATAAGTGGCTTTATTTCCTTGGGAAGCATTGAGGCATACCCCATAACTAGAAATGCTATGGGCATGACAAAGGCTCCCACTCCTGTGAATCTGTAAGCAAAGTGCAGCACAAGATAGCACAGTACAATCCCCCAGGCAAAGCTTGTGGCAAATTCGAACTGATTTGTGAATGGAAGTCTACCCGATTCAATTACCCTTAGGATTATGGCTATTGTATGTATCCCAAAACCAGCAAGTGTTAAACCTATTGCCGCCTTACCCACCTTATCCTTTTTCATGGCCACAAATACGAAAAACATAACGGCTGAGAGAGTGTATCCCACAAAGGCCAGGGTAAACATCAGCTCCTCAAAATATACAAGATCCATCATTATTCCTCCTTCCCGGTTGATTGTTGAACCATCTGTTTCACCTGGTAGTCAAAGCCCCAGGTATTCTGTCTTGTTATGGTCCTTATGCTATTTTCCTCCACCTGTATGTGCTTTGGATAAAAGTAGAAGGAGAAAATCAAGCCTAAAGTCATTAGAAGGCTTCCAAGCATTACAAAAATATATCCAAAATCCTTTCGATATGTTATTCCCGTATAAAGCTCCGAATCCATGAATGCCAGGGTGAAATCCTTGTATTGAAGCTCCTGGCCAGGCTCAAGTACCTCGGATGCCACGTGATTCCCAAATTCATAGAGAATCACAGCATAGTAAGGATTGATCTCCTGTTCAGTCATTGTCAAGGGCTCTCCCTGGGATGTCAGTGTCATGTTTGGGAAATATCCATAAAGATAGACCGTAAGATGCCCTGGCTGGTAAAAATATGTCTCCCCGTTTCTTAGGAGAGCCTCCTGAACCTCCCCATCAGGTCCAAGAATTGAAAGGCTGCTTGCCCAGCCGTAGCTGGTCTGAAAAAAGTCCACCTTATCAACCTTGAGGGGATTATTGACCCACATTGTATCGCTGAAATCCTCACCCTCAGGTCTAAGTACGGTTACATCGCTGTAGTATTGGTCTACAGTCCCATTATCCCTGAAGCCCAATCTGAAGTCATCCAGTTTCAGGGAGAATCCATACTCAGGAAAGCCCTTTATGTCTCCAGGCAGCATGTTAAAGAATCCCTCCTGGGCAAAAATGTTTCCTACAAAGCTTCCTAGGATAATAATAATTATCCCTAGATGGGTAACAGAGGATCCAATGTTGCCGATCCTGTGCTTACTGGCCTTGAATCCCTTTTCATCCTCCACTATTGCATACCTTTTTTTCTCCAGAATTCCCCTGAATTTCTGAAGGTCCATATTTTCGGCATGCAAATTATCCCCATCCGCTTTTGGTTTGGGGAAATGGTCCTTATTGATTCTTTTTAGCTGTCCAGGCAGTATCTTTAGGGTACAGCCTGACAGGTTAACTATGAACAGGAAGAGCAGTATCCTAAAAATCCATGAACTATATACCTGATCAAATTGAAGTGTTGTGATTACGCTTCCCAAAGAGGGATAGCTTTCTATGTAGAATTCCCTTTGTAACCCCTGAGGTAGAACGGTCCCAATGATTGAATAGGCTGCTATGAAGATAAACAGCGTTATTGCCAGTCCAAGACTGGTCAACCTGCGGATGAACTTGTCTATTGTCATCTACCTCCCCTGATTTTGATTTTAGAAAAAGGGGAGCAAGCTCCCCTTTTAGACTACTTCTTAATAATCCAATGAAGGCGGTCTCTCTGGTATAAGTCTGAAGTTGGCCTCGCTGTCTGTCTCTCTGAAGTCCTCTTCGCTTAACCATATTCTATCATTTTCATGACAGGATTCACAGCTTTCATTTTGGAAGGTACTTGCCTGGATATTATGTGTAGGTGAGTACTTCCAGTTGGTTTTCTCATCGTAGTTTGGCATCATGTTTTCTCCAACAACATCAAGCATTGCTTCCTGTGCCGGAACATGTCTCAAGGCTACGTACTTGTATGGCCTTTCCTCTGTTGGGTTGGGGTTTAGTCCCACCCTGAACATAATCTTGCTTTCTGATGAACTCTGAAGTCCACTACCATCTGCCTTTGGATCCAGGTGACATTCAAAGCAGTTGTTGTTTGCCTGTGCATGACATACCTGACATGACAGGGAATCCCCATGGACCTTGTGCTCCACGTCCGTGGCAACCTCCGGATCCTTGTCGGAGTGACAATCCGTACAGGCAGGAAGGTTCTCTTCCCACATATTGTAGGTCTCTTCTCCTGTGCCATGGAAATTGTCAACCGGGTGACAGTCCATGCAGGTCATACCCGCGTCAAAATGGGCATCTCCACCAAAGCCTACCATCCCCATGTATTCTCCTGCATTTCTGGCATTGTGGCATGCATAGCAGTTCTCCTCCATTGAAGGAGTTCCAAGGAATGTATGCTGGTCCACCAGACCATTTGAAAAATTCTTGGCCCTGCTTACATGACAGTCTCCACAGGTCGCGTGACACTTGAAGCAGTCCTGGTCAAATACCTCCTCGTGGTGAGGGGATTCTGACAGGGATGTTACATCTGTGAATTCTGTCAAACCATTCTCCATTCCATGCAGATTATAGTGAATTGATGTTGCATATACATCTGTTACATCGCCGTGACAAGCTCCGCAGTTTGCATCAAAATTTCTGGAGGGATATGGATCCATCCCTTCGTGTGCAACTGCCTTGTCAGCCTCGTTTGCACCTCCGTGACAGGTTATGCAGCCAAGGCTTCCATGAGTTGAATCTACAAACTCCTGGGATACAAGAAACATCTCCACAGCTTCCAGCTGTGGTCCTGGGGCGCCTCAGCCACCTGTGTCTTCTGCAACAGGCTGTTCTTCAACCCATGTGGATGCTGCTATTACGGCTTCGCTGGTATGACAGGCCACACAGCTTGCACTGTCTACTGAAGGAAATTCAAAGGGTTTATCCTCCCCACCCCCAACAGGAGTATACTCCTCCTCAGGGAGTCCTGGAAGAATCCCGATCTGATATATTCCAATTGCAACTATTGCTAGAACTGCAACGATTGCCAGGCTCGAAATCCAGCTATTAAAGATTTTGGGTTTTGACATAGATCTCACCCCCTGTTAAGTAGATCTCTGCTGCTTCTTTTCTACTCAGCCACCTTTGGCAACTCAGCTCCATCCCAGCCTGTCATACCTCTGTTAAGGCTGATTGCATTGTAGCCCATCATTCTCATTGCACCTATTGTGATTCCAGCTGTCTGACCTGTGTAGCAGGTTACATAAGCTGGTCTGTTCATTGGTATCTGGTCAATGTTTGCTCCTACCTCTTTAAAAGGTATGTGGATTGCTCCCTCTATGTGACCTTCAGTGTAGACATCGGCTTGTCTTATATCAACTACGGTTATTGCATCAGGATTTTCTTCAACTATAGCTAATAGATCTGCTGGAGCTATTATATAGTTCTCTCCGGCCTTGAAGTAGTCAACTGCTGCATCCCAGATAATTTGCTCTCTTTCGTCAAGCTCTGGTGTAGTTGCTTCTGGCAGCTCATTGGCTTCCATCTCAAGTGTGTCCTCACCAAGCTCAAGTGGTGCCCATCCAAAGTTCATTCCACCTCTAAATGATACTGCATTGAATCCCAGCATGTTTGCCAGTGATGTTACCTGAGCGGATGTCTGTCCTGAATAGCATTGGAATATTATCTGTCTGTTCATTGGCAGAACATCCCAGTGATTACCCATTTCTCCATATGGAATATTTACAGCTCCCGCAATGTGACCTGCGGCGTAGTCATCTGCAGATCTTAGGTCCACCCAGAAAACCGCTCCTGGATTCTCTTCAAATACGCTTAGTGCCTCATCAGAAGGCATGATAAAGTTATTGTCTGGAATGTTGTTAAGTAAATCAAGCGCAGCTTCCCTAAGTACTTCTTCAGGCACTAGTGCCGGTTCCTCTGCTGGTTCCTCTGCTGGCTCCTCTGCTGGCTCCTCTGCAGGTTCTTCTACAGGTGCTGGCTCCTCTGCAGGTTCAGCAGCTGGTGCACATGCCGTAAGTACTGACAATGACATCAATAGTACCAACAGCATGCTTAAAAACTTTGTCTTAATTCTCATAAAAACTCCTCCTTAATTTTGTGTTAGTTAAAATTTTAACTTAGCTTGGCAGGATAAATGATATATTCCCGTTACCTTAAAGTATAGCATTATATGGTCATATGTCAACATCTGTTGTAATTATCACACATTTACAACAATTTCAATCTCTCCTCCAAAAGATCATTGTAATCCTTCAGTCCAGTAGCCTTCTTCGCCTCAAATGTCAAGGGTACAACATCTTCACGGGCTATGCTATTTAGGTCAAATTTTCTGTTAAGTGCCATAAGCTGCTGAGTTCCGGCTTTTATCCTTCCAAGATAGGAATAAAGTCCTATTGCTCCTGTGGAAAAGGTATCAGCATCCTCATAATATTGTCTAAGCTCCCTTAGGCCTTCAAACAGATCCTCCTTGGTCTCTCCAAATCTTTGGAACTCCTTGGGAACCTTGCCTTCCTCAAGAAGGTCTCCAACGGTCTTTCCAACCATTGCAGCGGTCATTGCAGCTCTTCCGATCCCTACGATGTTGATGTATGGCGCGCCCAGTGCCAGTGCCTTGAATACCTGATCCTCCATGGCGATTCCACCTGTGATTGCAACCTGTGGCAGCCTATACCCCTTGTTTTCCATTTCCTTCAATATGGAGTAGAGAATACTCTCCAGTACAATAGTTGGTATCCCCCATTCATTCATCATCTTCACAGGGCTGTTTCCAGAACCACCGCCTGCTCCGTCAAAGGTAACCAAGTCAACCCCTGCCTTTGAGGCAATCATGAGAATTTTTGCCAAATCGGAAGGATCGAAGGGGCCGGTCTTGAAGAATACCCTCTTGGCTCCCATTTCCTTCAGTTCACTTACCCGTTGGACAAGGTGGTCTTCATTCCATATTGGTAGTTTCCCCACCTTCTCAAACCTGGGACCCACTCCAACCTTATATTTCTCTGCAACCTCATCATCCTCGGGATCAGGATGGACGATATATCCCCTTTTCTTTAGCTTAAGTGCCTCTTCAAGGCTATTCACCATACCAAGACCCTGAATCCCCTTGGCTGCCTGAGCGAACTTCAGTTCAACAGATGTTGCTCCAAGCTCCTTTATGGCATAATCAAGTACTCCATTGTACTCATCGTCATAATTTCCCTGAAGGACTATGTCTCCGTAGCCTCTTCCATACTTCCTGAATGAATCCAGCATCTCACCTATCAAAGGTGCTTTCTTAACCCTGCCATTCTCAAGCACCAGGTCAGGATCCTTCATGATTACATCCTCACCGATTACCACAAGTACACCTGCCATGGCAGCACCTGCATAGTAGTCCCTCCAATTGAGCTTTGCCATTGCCGGCAGAATTATTGGCAGCTTGAGCTTTACAGGATTGTCAATTCCCACCGTGGCTTCCATATTTGCATTGGGGTATGTAGCCTCATAGGGATCCTCCTTGCTTCCCCAGGCACCAAACACCCTTCCATTGATATTCAAATGAGAATAATCCACCGGATAATCCTTTTCTGATGCAAACTGGTTTCTGTCAGTCTGAAATGGATATGTCGCCTCTTTTCCCCTCAATGCAGAAAGTCCGATTTCACACATTCCGACACAGTTGGCTGTGCATACTGAGCACATCCCTGAAAATGGGGATAGGTTGTCAGGCGTTCTCATCCTGGTATTTGTTACTGAGCTTCCCAAGCTGGGACTATAAGTCATTGCTATTCCTCCTTTACTTTAATCCAATATAGTCTATACCTTAATCTTACGCCTTTTTATGACATATGTCAATTTCTAAAGACTGCAAAAATATGGTATAATCAACTCATCTTAAGGAGGTTGATGTATGAAAAAGATAACTGTTTTTGGAAGTCCACTTTGACCAGAATGTGAACCGCTGAGAGAGTTTCTCTTGGATAATGGAGTTGAGTTTCAGTATATCGATATTACCGACAGCATGAGAAGCCTGAAGATATTTTTGGCATTCAGGGATAAATCAGATTATTTTGATCCCATCAGGAAGAAGGGAAGTGTTGGAATCCCAACAATAATGATTGGACACGGCGAGAAATTCATGGAGGGGGTCCCTGGAATGGACCTGTCTGAACTTAAATAGGGTCTGACCAATTGGTCAGACCCTATTTTTCATCTTTTCATATTTTCTTGTAGTAGACCATATCCGAGTATATTACACCCTTGTGGTCCTCATATCTAAATCCTGCCATGATATAGTTCTGCTTTTGCCTGAAGGCCAGGGATGCAAAGTTGGGCAATGGATTCACAACGGTTTCAGAAAAAATGTAGTGAATTTCATTTTCCCTCATATCCTCAATGATTCTCCTGTAGATCTTGCTCCCGATTCCCTCCCCTGTGTATTCAGCATCGATTGCCGTCTTGTCAATCAGTATGAAGTCATCCAGCAGGGACTTGTCAAAGGAAGGGTGCCAATGGATGTCTTCAATCCAGGTTGGATTGTACTTGATCCACATCTCCTTCTTGTAGGCCAGTGAAAAGCCTATTATCCTTCCACCAAGCTCAGCAACATAGAAATACCTTAGATTCCTTATC
>CAYMHD010000094.1:0-8136 GCA_964390135.1 uncultured Gudongella sp.
TTGGAAATTACCTGGTCGCTAAGGGGTTTCTTTTGATCCTCATCATCTATTATACCCTTTATTATTGATTTTACACTGGTTGCTGAAACTTCTCCCGATTTTCCGGATAAACCTGTTGTGAAGAAGTATTTTAGCTCAAATACACCCCTTGGAGTTTGAACATATTTGCCACTTGTCGCCCTTGAGATTGTTGACTCATGCATCTCAATGTCTTCAGCAACATCCTTCAGTGTAAGAGGTACAAGCCTTTTTTCACCGTGAATCAAAAACTCCTTCTGATACTTGAGAATGGATTCCACAACCTTGTAAAGGGTCTGCCTTCTCTGTTCGATGCTCTTGATCAGCCACATTGCCGAGTTTAACTTCTCTTGAAGGAACTCAGTGGTCTCCACATCTCCTCCATCCTTCAATAGGCTTTTGTAGTACTGGTTTATGTTCAATCTGGGACCTGTGACATCATTTATGAATATTACATACTCCCCGTCAATTTCATCTATTGATGCATCTGGAGTGATATACCTGGTGTCGTCTCCATCACCTCTAAAGGTTCTTCCTGGCTTTGGCTCCAGACACTTTATGAAATCCACATATTCCTGAGCCTTCTGGATTGATATATCCAGCTCCTTGGCTATGGAGGCGATCTTGTTTGAGGCAATGTCCTCAAGATGATCACTTATAACTCTTTTTATAAGGAAATCCTTTTCATCCCTCACCTGAATCAGCAGACATTCCTTAAGACTCCTGGCACCAACACCATAGGGTTCAAAGGATTGTATCACAGTCAACACAGCCTCCACTTCCTCCTCAGAAACCTGTAGCTGGGATGACATTTCAACAACAGTTGAATCAAGGTATCCATTGGAGTTGATGTTTTGGATGATGTAATCAGCAATCCGATATTCCGCAGCATCAAGACTTATCATATTCAGTTGTTCTATAAGATAATCCTTCAAGGAAGGTGTATAGGACACAAAATTTTCAAAGGAGTACTCCTTGCGATTTCTATCGACCTCTGACCTATAGCTTATATCATCGTAGCTTTCCAGGAACTCCTTCCAGTCTATATCCTTTTCATCCTTGAGTGTTTCCATGCTTTGAGCATCGTCGGAAGTACCTTCCAGTTCAAGAAGTGGATTCTCCTCCATTTCCCTTTTCAAATAGCTGTTCAGTTCAAGACTGGTATACTGGAGCAGTTGTATGGCCTGTCTGAGTTCAGGTGTCATAATGAGCTTCTGGCTTTGTTCAAGTGTCAGGTCATAATTCAACCTCACATGTCCCACCTCCTTTCATCTACTTTTGATTATATCAGAATTGTCGGTCATTAACAATTCACTGCTTATTATTGTAACAACTACAAAATAACACAGAGGGACCGGTTCTTTTTGTGTTTTTTGTGATATTTTAAAACCCCGGCTTTCTCCGGGGTTTTTGGTTAACATGTTTGTTAACAGGGGTCTGCCTCTCCTACATCGTAGCCTGCTCCTGCCAATACAACCAAGGCTTCTGAAAGCTTGGTTTCATTGACCATTACGATTGGTCCAGTACAGCCCATGCCTGATTCAGCGTATATCTTGTTCTTCCAAAGAACCTCAACAGCATCATCAAGCTCCATTATATCTATTCCATCGATTGTGCCGGTAACAGGCTCCTTTTCAGGCGCCTCAACCTTTTCAACGCTGGCTTCCTTTTTCGTTTCCTTTGTCAGTGAAGCAAGGACTTCCTTGAATCCAGCCTTGTTCACCGCTTCAAATTCCTTCTTGGCAACTTCATGCACATCACCCTTTACCAGATCAGCTGCATAGCTTATTGCATTTGCTACTACAGGAGATCCTGAAGCTCTTGACAGAATCAGTACCAGTCTGTCATAGCCTTCTCCGATTCCAGGTCCGTAGCCAAAGCCCTGTGACTCAAAGCTTCCACCAGTGGTAAATGATGAGAACATCTTCATAAGGATATTTCCTGTAAGTGTATCGGTAACCATTACATCCGGTGTGCCCGCAAGGAGATCATTTCCTCTCATTACAGCACCTCCGTCAGCTCTGGCTGATTCCGTGAAGTTCAAGTCATATCCGTTTGCAATAAGCTCCTTGAACGCTCTCTCCACCTGTCTTGCACCATCAACATTCAGAATCCCAAGTGTCGGATTCGCAACTCCCATAGCCTTGGCGGAAATGATACCATACACTCCGTTTTTTACCATTGCTTCAACTCTATGTGAAGATGAAGTTCCAGTTGTGGTAGCCACAAACATTTCCTTTCCCCTACCAGGGGTCACTACCCTACCTACTGTGGAAACACCGATCGGAAAGCTGTAATGAAGAGTCACGCATCCTCCAATATCGCCCGCATCAAGCATTTCCTCCATCTTCTTGTAGCCTTCCTCTTCTGTATCAACGACTACCTGGGTAAGGTCAGAGTCAACCTTTGGTCCAATAAGCACAACCTCCACAGAACTGTCTCTCTTTTGGGCAAGCTCCGCACCCTTTACCATGTTATCTACACCCAGTTCACTTCCTAGGGTCGTTATTCCAACTCTGACCCTTTGTCCGAACTGACCGGTTTCCATGGCATCGGCAATGTCGTTGAATACCTTGCCAATCATGGCTTTTACATTGTTTTCAGACATCATATCACCTCTAACCTTGAAGGAGATGTGAAGCAAAATCTCTCATAGCCTCAGCTACAAGACCTCTGACTTCTTGCTCAGATACGCCTTTGCTTTCCTCCACTACTCCAGGATTTTTCTCCATAACTATTGAAACTCCATCGAACTGGTTTGTCATTCTACCAAGGAAAAGACTTCCCTTGCCAACTATCATTGATCTTGTTATTTTTCCTGCTTCAATATCCTCTTTTGCAAAGCCTACATAGGGAACACCTGAAGGAATATGGCCCTGGGTAGGTGCCCATCCTTCCATTCCATGCTCTACAATGAAGTCATTAAGTGCAGTTCTTTCAATTTCCCCTCTTTTCACTCCAAGGGCCGCGATCATCTTGTAGTTTGCATTTGGTACATCCCCTGCTCCTGCAGGTTTTGTAACATCTGGATTCTGCATCTCAACTGAGTACTTGTCAATATCTGTTATTTTAAGTCCACCTCTATCAAGAGGCTCCGTTACAAGTGAAGTTATTACTGCCTGTGGTGACGAGCCTGTACCTACAGTATGTCTTCCCACAAGATCTGTTCTTAGCACTGGGCTGATTCCATCGTTTTCACTTACAAGTACGGCAAATCCGCCTATTACATCCTCTAGGATTGGCAGCTCTTTCTTGACGTGGTCCTTTCCATTCATTCCAAGCTTTGCAGTTGATCCACCTGATACAATAAGGACATTCTTGAAGGTTCCTGCCTTGACCAATGATGCAGCTGATATCATTGCATGTGTCGGCGCAGCACAGAAGCCTCTCACATCAGATCCTGAAGCCTTTGAAAGTCCAGCAACCTCAGCGATTGCTTTCGCAAAGTTTCCTCCACCTCTTTGGTTCATATCTCCACATGCTTCCTCTGAGCACTCAAGTACGTATTCAATATCCTCTGGATTGATATCTGTCTTGTCCAGAAGATGAAGTGCAGCAAGGACTCCTGAAGCCTTGGATACAAGGTTTTCAAATATTACATGTGCATTTAGGTTAACATCTACATCATGTGCTCTCTTGATACAACCAATCACTTGGTTGTCCATATAGATTGGCTCTGCTCCCTGCTCGTTGATTAGCTTTTGGATTTCGGCAGTTTCATCGCCCTCCTTAAGCTTGGCCACCAACTCATCCTTAATCAGCGGATGGTCGTTTAGCTTTTTCTTGACGTCTGCAGTGAATCCCTTTTCAAGCTTTACAAGCTCAAACGCATCAACAATCTTGATAAGTCCAATGAACTCATCCTGTGGCATCATTTCTCCAAGCTTACCGTTTCTTGATGCCCCTTCAACATTTTTGCCAACCCAAGGCTGTGGATCCTTTCTTAGGTCAGCTGGTTTGTTGTTTCCAATATATACCTGATTTGGCAGGTAGTTTACAGCCTCATCAAATGTCCTTAGGCTGTTTGGTAGATTCTTAAGATATTCTGAATTTGGATTCAGATGCTTCTCAGTTGTCTGTGTTGTACCATTGTGAAGTACCATGTCTGGTGCGTGCACAAGAACATAGCTTGTTCCTTTTACTACTGAATAACTCAAACGAGTCACCTCCATTGAAAATAGTTGTGCAAATGGGTGTAGTATCTACTATCACCCATTTGAAGTCATTTTTTATTTATCAAATACTGTTTGCTCAGTTACCTCTGTTTCAAGTGCTACCAGAGACTTCTCAACGATTTTTCTTCTTAGTGCTTTTTCTTCAGCCTCATCCAATGAAGGATTTCCAAGTGGGTGAGGGATTGCAATTGCAGGAACTATTCTGTTCGCTCCTACAGTAAGAGATATTGGAACTACAGTACAAATATGAACTACAGGGATACCTGCTCGTTCAATTTCCTTAACCATCGTTGCACCGCAACGTGTACAGGTGCCTCAGGTTGAGGTAAGAATAACTGCATCAACTCCGTCAGCAATAAGCTCCTTGCTGAACTCTTCAGCAAATTTCTTTGAGCTTCCAACCGCTGTACCGTTACCGGTTGTTGAGTAGAAGTATCTGTGAAGCTCTCCGATTCTTCCCTCTTTTTCAAGATCTCTGAGAACATCAACTGGAAGTACCCTATCTGAATCTTCATTACAGTAAACAGGATCAAATCCGCCATGTGCTGTCTCGTGTGTCTCAGAAGTAAGATCAAATACTCCATCGATATCGTACTTTCCATATTTTGATGCAGATGAAGACTCAATATGGTCTGGGTTACCCTTAGGTACAATTCCACCAGATGTTACAAGTGCAATCTTTGCCTTTGAGAGATCCTTAACTGCTGGATTTGGATCTACCCTATCAAAATCTGCCCTCATTGATATACCTGCATTATTAATAAGGATAAGCTTTTTCAAAAGCATGTCAACAGCTCTCTGTGATCCCCTCTTCTCGGTGAAGTAGTTCTTTCTGATTCCTCTTTCAATGTAGCCTTCCTCTGAAGGTGATCCAATTTCCTCACCACTTAGAAGCTTCTTTGCAAGTGGAACCATTTTTGCAACTGCATCCTTCATACCAGCTGCGCTGTTCTTTGTCTCAACAACATATACAGCTTTCTTGTACATATCTGCTCCAGGATTTTCAATATACATACCTGTAAGAGCAGGAATATTCAATTCGCTTTGAACTGCCTCAGTGATTGTTCCACAAGCAACACCATATCTTCCAGCGTTGAAGGCAGGTCCAGCAATAAACAGGTCAGGGTTATATCCCTTCACCATTTCCAGAACCTCTTGTTTGGCAGCCTCAATATTCTCACCAAAATAGCTGTCTCCACAGATGACAGTGGCCACAACCTCAGCCTCTCCGCCAAATCCAGCCTGTATTGCCATTCCAGGACCTACAGCGCCTTCTCTTACTTCTGGCTTTATGTCAGCCTTTTCTTCACCACCAATACCAGCGAAGAATTGGTTTATATAGTGTACAATTCTAATTTTCGCCATAATATTCCCTCCTCTCCTCTATTCTATAGGAGTTTAGTATTTGCCATGCTCTTTTCTCATTGATGCAACTTCTTCAATTATCGCATCCACATCAAGCACCATTTCCATCATGCCGATTTGGTCATCATATACATCTGCGTCAACTGATTCCTTAAATTCTGGCTCTACTGCGTGGTATACTTTAAGTCCCAACGGAACTCCTGCCAATGGTCCTGCGAATGTAGGGTCTCCTGCTGTTACTGTCTCTGCAGCCAATCCTGCTGATTCAGCTTCTGCTCCACCGATCAATACTACTACGTTCTCCGCTCCGTATTTCTCAGTCAGGTCTTTTACCCTCTTTTGATTCTCAAGATCCATTGCTCCTGCAGCCGTTCAGACAAAACATTCTGTCGCTGAAAATACTACCTCTGCAGGTGTGGTCTTTATGCATTCTTCCATGGCTGGGCCTGGAATACCGTCTCTATCGCCAATTACGATTACTTTTGAGTTCTCATTAAATATTGACATTTTGCCACATCCTTTCTTCTATTTTTTTATTCTACAAATCTTTTATTTCCTAAAATCCTTTTGCTGACATCTTATTGAAGCCCATTTCGTTTGTAGCACCTGTTGTGGCCTGAATCTCAACTGTGATTGTACCATCATCAGCCAAACTTCCATCAAAACCACCTGCAATGATATCAGTGTATGCAAGTGTTCCAATAACCTTGTCCATCTTTGGAAGAGTTATTACTTCGTTTGCATTTCCTCCTGTAACAACAGCATCCGCAGACTTGTCCGCATCAGCCAGTGACTGGCTTGCGCCGTCTCTTCCGGCATACTCATCAGTGATTATTACAGTCTTGATGTCCTTTGCTTCGATTTTCTTGCAGTTCATGATAAGGTCAGTATCTGGGTTTCCAAAGCCTTCCTGTGATATTACCACTCCATCAAGGTTAAGGTATTGGGCTAAATTCGCTGTCCAGTTTGATGATCTTACCTTATCAGCAAGGTACACATTTTCATTTGTGATTATATTTCCAACATAATTGATCTCTTTACCATGAGCTGCCATCAGGTCATGAACAACTGGATTGTTCAGGTGATGGTAGGTGGTGTTCTTGTCACATGCTGATACGCAGTTACCACTTACAATTGCTCCATCCATTATCTCAGTTGGATAAAGAATCGTCGGTACTATCTGCTTTGCGTCAACTCCGTACACATAGGTGTCATGAAGCAGACCCTGTGTCTGAAGCATGTGAACGTATCCTACCTTGGGAAGGTTTGGATATTTTTTCATTCCCTCCACAAAAGTATCAGTTTCAAAAACCTCAACTTCGTCAGGTGTCAATGACTTTGCAGTTTCAGCGATATATGCCGCTGACTTGAAGCCTGCAAATCTTACAGCCTTTTCGTGGTCGTGCTGCTTAAGTCCATCAACAGGCTCACAATTAACAACTATGTTAATCAGCTTTGAAAATGGTGTAAAGTCAGCTCCAGGTCCACACATGTCAACGATACCTTCCTGGAATCCAACAATCTTACCGGTTGTCATAACGGAACAACCCTTCAGTACATTTGTCTTTCCAGAGCCAACAACGTCAACCTTTGAAAGCACTCCTGGGAATACCCCTCCAGGTCCTTCAACCTTAACCCTTGGTTCAACTACGTCCTTAACAGGTGTAATCCTTACACTCTCACCTGGCTTGGCAATATCAACATCAACTGATTTAATGTGCTCATCTTCCATAACAAGTTCAATCAATTCTGATTTATTTACTGTAAGAACACCCTTCTCAAGCTTTGTTGAATCGCCGAATACTACATCTTTTATTAGTATCTTTCCTAACTCAAGACGCATTTGCTTCACCTCCTCAAAATATTGGTTGCTATCTAAGTGAAAATCCTTCAGTCCCTTAGGACTAGCTGTATTTTTCTACAAGTTCCTTAACTGATTTTGTTGTAGCTTCGTCACCAACAACACCATCAACTCTTTCTCCATTCTGGTAGATTGCAATAACTGGAAGTCCAAGAACCTTTTGTCCTATTGCAACTCTTCTGGCTTTAGTGATGTCCAGTGAAGTGAATTTGATTTTGTCTCCAAGCTCTTCTTCAAGCTCATGTACATGAGGCATAAGCGCCTTGCATGGCTCACATGAAGGACTCCAGAAATCAACCAGCACTGTTCCTTCTGCCTTTAGTACCTCTTCCTCAAAGTTCTCTTTGTTTAATTCGATCATAGTATCCCTCCTATTCTTCGAAGTTATTCTCTATATACTTCTCTGCCTGTGTTGCCGCGATAGCACCGTCGGCTGTGGCAGTTACCACCTGTCTTAAGGACTTGACCCTGTTGTCTCCTGCTGCATATACTCCAGGTATACTTGTGGCCATATTGTCATCAGTGACAATGTAACCGTTCTCCATTTGTACAAGACCTTCAAAAAGCTTGTTTGCCGGATCGTATCCTACAAAGACAAAGACCCCAAAGGTTCCGTCATCCTCATCAGCGAAAATTTCTGTTTCCTCACCTGTCTTTACATTCTTCACTACCATCGACTCAAGGAGTCCATCCCCCTTAAGCTCAGCTATTACAGAA
>CAYMHD010000095.1:0-8048 GCA_964390135.1 uncultured Gudongella sp.
CTGCGAGAAGCTATGGGGAGTTGCAAACAAACATTGATCCATAGATGTCCGAATGAATCTTTCTTCCGTGACCAGACCAAGGTCATAGCCCTTTTTGGTAAGCCTTAGGTCAGCGTTGTCCTGTCTCAGGGTTAGTCTGTATTCCGCCCTTGAAGTCATCATTCTATAGGGCTCATCGGTCCCCTTGGTTACCAGGTCATCTATAAGCACTCCAATGTATGCCTCCGACCTATCAAGAACAAAGGGGTCTCCGCCTTTTACATTCTGGGCGGCGTTGATTCCCGCAATGAGTCCCTGGGCAGCAGCCTCCTCATAACCTGAGGATCCGTTGATCTGTCCAGCAAAGAAAAGATTGCTTATGTTCTTGTGCTCAAGTGTTCTCTTAAGCATGGTTGGGTTAATGGAATCGTATTCAATTGCATATGCAGTCCTCATGAATTGTACATTTTCAAGACCTATAATCTTCTTGTACATGTCAATCTGTACCTCCTCCGGAAGGGAGGAGCTGACACCCTGTACATACATTTCCTTGGTTGATAGCCCTTCAGGCTCAATGAAGACCTGGTGCTTGTCCCTGTCACCAAACCTTACCACCTTATCCTCTATGGAGGGGCAATATCTTGGGCCGACACCCTCGATATAGCCTGAAAACATAGGGGATCGGTCCAGGTTCTGCCTGATTATTTCATGGGTCGCCTCTGTTGTGTAGGTTAGATAGCAGGGTACCTGTTCAAAATCAAATTTTTTCCCCATGTTGAGGAATGAAAAGGGAATTACCTCATCATCTCCCGGCTGAATCTCCATGACGGAATAGTCTATACTGTCACGATGTACCCTTGCAGGGGTACCTGTCTTCATTCTTCTCAGCTGAAATCCCTTTTCCTTGAGGGAATCCGATAGTAGGAGGGAGGGGAACATTCCATCAGGTCCGGATTGGTAATTGACCTCCCCAATATATACCCTGCCACCCAAATAGGTCCCTGTAGCTATGACCACAGCCTTTGTCTCATACACTGCACCTGTCCTTGTTACAACACCCTTGATGGCTTCATCCTCAAACAGTATGTCTATTGCCTCACCTTGTCTTAATGTCAGGTTTGGCTCATCTTCAATCATCTTCTTCATTTCAGTGTGGTACATCTTCTTGTCCGCCTGAACCCTTAATGAATGGACTGCTGGCCCTTTTGAGAGGTTCAACATTCTGCTCTGAATAAATGACTTGTCAATATTCAAAGCCATTTCTCCTCCAAGCGCATCAATTTCCCTTACCAGATGTCCCTTTCCCGTACCGCCGATATTTGGATTGCAGGATAGGGCAACTATACCATCAAGGCTGATGGTAAGGATAAGGGTCTGTAGCCCCATTCTGCTGGCTGCTAGGGCGGCCTCGACACCCGCATGTCCTGCACCAACAACCACAACATCGTATTTACCGCCTAAATAGGTCTTTGTTTCAATCATAATGCTCACCTTTCTATATTTATCTACTTGCCAATGCAGAACTCACTGAATATCTTATCCAATATATCCTCGGTTATACTTTCACCTGTAATCTCTCCCAGATTTTCCCAGCAGCTTCTCAAGTCCACCTCAAGACAATCCAGTGGAATCTGCTGGGACAGGTCTCCCAAGACACTTCCAATATTTTCCATTGCCTTTTCTAGCTGGTTCTTGTGCCTTATATTGGTTATTATCATCTCGGAATCCATTTGTATGTCTCCACCGTAAAACATGGCTCTAATGGCATTCTCGAGCTCATCAATTCCGACACCCTTTACCATTGATGTGCTGATGATCTGATTTGCATCAAAATACTCCCTGAATAGTGCTTCGTCGTATTCCCTTGGCAGATCTGTCTTGTTCAACAGCACAATGGTCTTTTTATCCTTGATCAGATCAATAATATGATGGTCCTCTTCGGAGAGACTTCGGGATATGTCAAATATTGCTATTATAAGGTCGGCCTTCTCCAGGGTTTCCTTAGCCCTGTCCACACCTATTTTTTCAACCAGATCCTCCGTATGTCTAATACCTGCAGTATCCATTATCCTCAGGGGAATCCCATCTATGTTAACATACTCTTCAATTATATCCCTGGTGGTTCCCGGTACGTCTGTTACAATTGCCCTATTTTCCCTCAGTACGGCATTCAAGAGGGAGGACTTGCCGACATTTGGCTTTCCTAGGATAACCGTATTCAAGCCATCCCTGAGTATCTTACCCCTTCCCGATGTTGCCAGAAGCTTTTCAATCCTTTCCCTTACCTGCATTCCATCCCTTATGAGCTCATCGTAGGTAACTTCTTCGATATCATCCTCTGGGAAATCTATTGAAACCTCTATATGGGCAATCATTCCAAGCAGAACTCTCCTGATTTCCTCAACCTCACGGCTTAAGCTTCCCTCAAGCTGGTTCAGTGACACATCATAGCTTTTTTCTGTCTTTGATTTAATTATATCTATTACAGCCTCAGCCTGTGAAAGGTCCAGTCTTCCATTCAGGAAAGCCCGTTTGGTGAACTCCCCTGGTTCAGCAAGCCTTGCTCCTTGTTTAAGAAGCAGCTCCAATGTTTTCTTGACGGGTATTATACCGCCATGACAGTATATCTCCACCATATTTTCCCTGGTATAGGTGTATGGCTCGTGCATAAAGGCAACAAGAACCTCATCAATAATTGTATCTCCATCCATTACATGTCCATACAAAAGCCTCTTGTTGTCCTCTTCACCAATCTCCTGATCATTGGTCCTTGCAAAAACCCTCTTTGCAATATCAAGGGACTCCCGTCCGCTCATTCTGACAATTCCTATACCCGCTTCTCCTACAGCTGTTGAAATGGCAGCAATTGTCTCTGACATAAAATCAACTCCTCCAACAATACCAAATATCTTAACTGTTCTACTTCATTATAACAATAATTCAATGCACTTTTTTACATTTTTGAAAAAACTTTCAGATACCTCTCAGTGGGGTAGGGGAGAGGGTAAAAAACAAAAGCCCAACACGTTGGGCTTTTTTAGAATGTAATTATTAGCTCTATTTGGAAACTATTACAACTCTTCTGTAGGGTTCATTTCCTTCGCTGTACGTGCTCACACCATCAAATTCCTGTAATGCTGAGTGTATGATCCTTCTCTCGTAAGGATTCATTGGCTCAAGCTTAACTGGTCTCTTGCTGTACTTGGCCTTTTCAGCCATCTTCTTGGCAAGTCTTTTCAATGTTTCCTCACGTTTGGCTCTGTAGCCTTCAGCATCCAAAAGCACCTTCAGATAATTTTCCCTGTCCTTGTTGATTGCAAGGCTCAATAGGTACTGAATGGAATCCAGGGTATTTCCTCTTTTCCCAATCAGTATTCCCATATCTGATGATGAAATGTTGTTTATTTCAATCTTCATGATATCATCCTCAATTGAGATATCGTGAAGTGCTATGATTCCCATTCCCTTTAGGATTCCATCGAGAAACTTGTCTGCAGTCTCCTCAGGATCATTCTTAAGTACAACCTTGATTTTCGCTTCCTTTGCACCTATAAGACCAAACAATCCTTTTGACGCTTCCTCTATAACCTCATATTCAACTTCCTTCTCAGTGGCTTTAAGCTCCTCTAATGCTTCCTGGAGGGCTTCTTCTACGGTTTTGGCAGTTTTTACAACAAATTTCATACTATTTTGCCCCCTTAATTTTCATTAAAGACCTGTTTGTAATAACTTGCTGTACTATCGTGAAAAAGTTACTTACTACCCAATAAAGAGCCAGTCCTGCTGGAAAGCTTCTTGATGCCCAAAAGATCATTATTGGCAGCATGTAATTCATTATTTTCTGAGTTGATTGAGCCTGTGGGTCCTTTGATGAAGCCGTACTCATAGTCTTGCTCTGCAGGAATGTTGTCGCTGCAGCCAGAAGTGGCAGTCCATATAGCAATGGATCAGGATTTTCCAGGTTTGCTATCCATAGAAAGTTCTTTGCCATGCTCTGATACATTCCGGGATCGCTGAAAGCGTAGGTTTGAGGCTCTCTAAATACCGCAAAGAATGCAAATATTATCGGCAGCTGAATAAGCAGTATCAGGCAGCCTGATGCCGGATTATATTTGTGCTCCTTGTAAAGCTCCTGCATTTTCTCCTGCATTTTTTGAGGATCGTTCTTATATTTTGTCTGAATCTCCTTCATCAAGGGCTGAACCTCACTCATTTTACGAGTGGACCTTGTCTGCTGAAGATTTATTGGCAATAGCATCAGCTTGAATACAATAGTAGTCAAGATAATAGCCAAAGCATAGAATGAAATTGACTCGGGCTCACTACCTATGGTAGATGAGACAATATCATATATAAATCTCAATAATGATCCCAGTATGTTACCTAGAAATCCAATCATTTGTTAACCTCCCATTATTTAAGCGGATCATATCCTCCCTCGTTGAAGGGATTGCACCTTAATATCCTATTGGCTGACAGGTATGAACCTTTTATAAATCCATACTTCTTGTATGCCTGCAGTGAATATTCCGAGCAGGTTGGATAAAATCTGCAATTGTTCCCAGTAAGAATATATCTTGAGATAATTCTTTGGTAGAATCTTATCAACAATATCGCTATTCGTGTCATTTAATCACCTTATTTCCAAACACCCGATAGCTTGTAAATGTGCTTCAAGGCGCTTTCCAAATCCTTAAAGGATAGGTCAACAGAGTTTTTTTTAGGTATGATAACAATATCATACCCTGCCTTTAGGTCTTCAATATATCTGCTGTTAAGCTCCTTGATTCTTCTCTTAAGCTTGTTCCTGACAACGGCATTTCCAACTTTTCTGGTGATCGATACTCCAATCCTGGTCTCTTTTGTTCCATTTCTTCTGATGTAAAGAATCAGATTTCTGTTCCAGAAATTTTTTCGTGCTTTATAAACCTTCTTAAACTCCATATTTTTCCTAAGTCTGTTTTTCTTTTCCATTATAATTCCACCTTAAATGGCCTTTACATGCCAGAAGAAAATTCTTTCCCTATCGTTAGAAAAGGCCACTAATCAAGCGGCCTTATGCAGAAAGTCTTTTTCTACCTTTTTTTCTTCTAGCTTTTAGTACATTCCTGCCAGATCTGGTTTTCATTCTTTTTCTAAAACCGTGCTCCTTGCTTCTTTGTCTCTTTTTAGGTTGAAACGTTCTCTTCACCCAACACACCTCCTTCAAGTAATAAAAGATATTACCTATTATATATACAATATAGAGTTTACTAATTCAAATCACAAAACACTACTATAAATTATATGTATTTAGCCCTTGTGTGTCAAGGTTTTTAATTGACTAATATCCACAAAACACTATTTCCACATCATATGGATGCTGTGGATAATTTTATTGAATATCCACCATATATTTGATAAGATAGTAGAGGATGTTGATAAGTTTTCAACGGCAGTGGATAAGTATAAGTTATTCACACTTTGTGGATAGATTGTGTATAACTTTTAAATAAATCACTGTTTTTATATTAAAGAATCGTAATTTGTTTAAGTTTTTATCCACAATATACCCTTATGGATAGTGTGGACAAGAAATATGCTTAAGCTTTTTTTTACTTAATCAACAAAGAGTTGATATTTTTATCCACAGAAACCATTATACATCTTTATTTAAATAGTCAATGGTTTTCTGTTGATAAATTTGTTGATAATTTTTAGGGAGGTTATTATATGGAAAGGAATTTGGACCAGATCTGGGAGGATGTCCTGAATCTTATTAAGGTTGAATTGACTGAGGTCAGCTTTAACACATGGCTAAAATCGATTGAACCCATAAGCCTTACAGACGATGAGATTGTTCTTGGTGCCCCCAATGATTTCACCAAAGGAATACTGGAGGGGAGGTACTTCAATCTCATAAGAAACGCAATAAATCAGATAACAGGAAGTAATTATAACATCAAGTTCATAATCCCTGGAGAAGAGGTTCAACCATTGCCTCCTTCACCAAAGGAAGTGGAAAATGAGGATATTCTGAACAAATCCAAGCTTAATCCAAAATACTCCTTCGGTACTTTTGTAACTGGTAAAAGCAACGAATTTGCCCATGCGGCATCAGTTGCCGTTGCAGAGGCACCTGCACAGACCTATAACCCCCTGTTCATATACGGTGGGGTAGGACTTGGCAAAACTCACCTGATGCATGCAATTGGTCATTACATTCTCAGCCAGAATCCAAATGCCAAGGTTGTCTATGTATCCAGCGAAAAGTTCACCAATGAACTTATAAATTCAATCAGGGAATATAGAAATGAAGAGTTCAGAAATAAATATAGAAACGTGGATGTGCTTCTAATAGACGACATTCAGTTTATTGCAGGCAAGGAAGGTACCCAGGAGGAATTTTTCCATACCTTCAATGCACTTCACGATGCAAACAAGCAGATAATCATCTCAAGCGACCGGCCACCAAAAGAAATCCCCACACTTGAGGATAGACTTAGATCAAGATTTGAATGGGGTCTTATAACGGATATTCAGGCTCCGGACCTGGAAACAAGGATTGCCATATTAAGGAAGAAAGCTAATCTAGAGAATATGGAAATTCCGGATGATGTAATGCTACTTATAGCAAACAAGATCCAATCAAACATAAGGGAGCTTGAGGGAGCCCTTATAAGAGTTGTAGCATATTCTTCACTTACAAATAAGGCAATTACCGAGGAGCTTGCTGAAGAGGCCCTTAAGGACATAATATCAAACAACAAGCCTGTTGAGATTACAGTTGACCTTATAAAGGACAAGGTCTCGAAGAGATTTGACATTAGGATGGATGAGTTCAATTCAAAGAAGAGAACAAGGGCAATAGCCTATCCAAGACAAATTGCCATGTATCTTACCAGAGAGCTAACAGATCTATCACTACCAAAAATTGGTGATGAATTCGGAGGCAGGGACCATACAACTGTAATTCATGCCTGTGAAAAGATATCAACGGATATAGAATCTGACCATCAGCTTAGAAATAAGATTGACAATATAATTGAAGAGCTTGGAAAGTGATTTTCTGTGGAAAATATTTAATAATTTTTCAAGGTTATCCACATGTTATTAAATCCCGATAATCAACAGGATAAATAATTTGATGGACTTATCCACATAATCACATGTCCTACTACTATTACTACTATAGTTTCTTATTCTATTATTCTAAAAGAGGGGGATAAAAAATGAAATTCAAAGTAGAGCAAAAAGATCTTGCAAGACATATATCAATAGCTCAAAGAGGTATCTCAACCAGATCCACACTTCAAATATTGGATGGTATCCTTATTCAGGCAAATGACAATGGCTTGAAGCTTACTGCCACAGATCTTGAAATCAGTATAGAAACATTTATTGAGGCTTCCGTTGAGGAGAAGGGAAAGATAGTACTTAATTCAAGGATATTCGGAGACATTGTAAAGAAGCTACCAGACGATACAATTAGCTTTCAGGTCAAGGACAACCACGTTCACATCAAATGCCAGAATGCTGAATTCAATATAATTGGAAACTCAGGTGAAGATTATCCGGACCTACCTATAATAATGGAGGAAAATCAGTTCACAATATCAAAGGACCTTCTTAAGTCCGCAATACGACAGACGGTCTTCGCAACTACCCAGGATGAGACAAGGCCATCGCTTACTGGAGTCTTATTGGAAATTTCAAATAAGGAGATTTCATTTGTTTCATTGGATGGATACAGACTTGCCCTTAGAAAAATGCCAACACAATCGGATATAGATGAGAAGATAATAGTTCCTGGAAGGTCTCTTAACGAACTTAACAAAATCCTTGAGGATAAGGAAGAGGATCTTATAATCAGCATTTCTCAGGGCCAGGTAATATTTAACCTTGGGGATACAATAATGTATTCAAAGCTCCTTGAGGGACAATTCTTCAACTACAAGGACATCATGAGATCGGACCACAAGACAAAAGTTGTTGTTAATAGAAGAAGTCTTCAAAACGGTCTTGAGAGAGCTTCACTTCTTGCAAAGGAAGAAAAGCTTGAAAGTGAACTTTCAAACTAGCGTTGTGGC
>CAYMHD010000096.1:0-7984 GCA_964390135.1 uncultured Gudongella sp.
CAAGGAAGGGAACAGTGTAAGGTGTAGAACGAAGCTTTTGGGAAAGCATAACATCTACAACTTGCTTGCTGGTGCATGCGCATCAAAGATTCTAGGACTTTCCTTTGAAGAGATTAGCATGGGGATTGAAAATGTCGAGCCTGTTGAACACAGATTGAATCTGATTGAATCCGCCAATGGTGTAATAATAATAGATGATGCATTCAACTCGAATCCTGTGGGCACCAAAGCTGCTCTTGATGTGCTTTCCCAGTTCAAGGAGGGCAGAAAAATAATTGTGACCCCTGGAATGATAGAGCTTGGAGAAATGGAAGAGTCGGCAAATCATGAATTTGGGGTAAATATTGGTAAGGTATGTGATTATGTCATTCTGGTGGGTGAACAGAGAACCAAACCAATTTATGATGGACTAATGGATACATCCTTCAATCCATCCAATATTATTGTAGTGAACAATCTTCAGGAAGCAACTGAGGAAATAGGGAAAATAACCAAGCCAAGGGATGTAGTGTTGTTTGAGAATGATCTACCGGACAATTACAGTGAATAGCAAGAGGAGGTCTGACAATGAAAAAAGTAGGAGTGCTTTTTGGAGGCAGGAGTGTTGAACATGAGGTATCTGTTATAACCGCCATGCAGATTATCGAGAATATGGACAGGAGTAAATACGAACCTGTGGCAATCTATGTCACCAAGGAAGGTAAATGGCTTACAGGAAAATCATTATTGAGCTTTGATAGCTTCAAGAACAATGATTTCAAGGATGCCAAACGAATTATGATCTCACCAAATCATAATGATGGCAACCTATATACCCACCCGGATGAGACAGGACTATTTGGGAAAAAGATTGTTGATACCATAGACATATTCTTCCCTGCCTTTCATGGTACAAATGGTGAGGATGGTACAGCACAGGGTGTTCTTGAATTTGTTAACAAACCCTACGTTGGAGCGGGACTTCTTGCATCCTCTGTAGGTATGGACAAAATTGTCATGAAGGATGTATACAAGGCAAACGGAATTCCTGTTGTGGATTACATCTGGTTCTACAGAAGCCAATGGGAATCAGACAAGACTGGTTCCATAGCTGAAGTGGAAGCAAGACTGGGATATCCTGTATTTGTCAAACCATCAAATCTTGGTTCAAGTATAGGGATCTCGAAGGCCAAAAACAGGGAAATGCTAGAAATAGCCCTGGAAATAGCAGCAAGCTATGATCGAAAGATAATTGTGGAAAAGGCTGTCGAGGAACCTAGGGAAATAAACTGTGCAGTTATGGGCTACAACCATGAGGTGGAGGTTTCAGAATGCGAAGAACCACTGGGATGGAGTGAAATACTATCATTTGATGACAAGTATGTAAGAAAGGATTCCAAAGCTTCAGATTCCAAGAACAAAAATAGGGCGATACCTGCAAATATAGAGGAAAGCACAAGACTAGAAATTGAGAAGCTTGCAAAAGAAGCCTTCACTGTAATTGACGGAAGAGGTAATGCCAGAATAGATTTTCTAATAGATAAGAACGGCAAGGTTTTTGTTAATGAAATTAATACCCTGCCAGGTTCAATAGCTTTCTATCTTTGGGAAGGAAAGGGCTATGATTTCAAGGCTCTGGTGAATAAGATGATTGATATCTCATTGATAACACATAAGGAAAAGAACTCCAACATGTATGTTTATGAGTCAAACCTATTCAATAGAACCCAATTTGGCGCAACAACAGGTAAAATGTAAGATATTCTATATATCTTACATTTTTTTTAGCAGAAAGGGTAAATACTAAGTATTGAAAGAAGGGGGATTTGTAATGGCTATAAGGGAAGAAATAATAAAGCTTATGGAGGGAAAGAAGTATAAGCCACTACTTAAGGAGGAGCTGGCTGCAAGGTTCAATGTTGGAAAGGGTGAGCAGAAGGAATTCTTCAAGATATTGGATGCAATGGAGAAGGAAGGTGTAATACTAAAGGCAAGAAATGACAGGTACGGGCTTGTCAATCCTGAATTTCTTGTAATTGGTAGACTTGAAGGAAACGAAAAGGGATTTGGGTTTGTCATGTCAAAGGACAGACCGGGAGAGGATATTTTCATTCCAGCAGATTCAATGAACACTGCAATGCACGGTGACAAGGTCATAGCAAACCTGATAAAGGGACGACAGGCCGGCAGAAAGCAGGAAGGTGAAATAATAAGGGTTCTTGAAAGAGCAAATGAGTCCGTCATCGGGACCTCTGAGGACAGTGGAAATTTTGGATTTGTAATACCTGACAACCATAAGATAGCCTACGACATATTCATACCAAAGGGAAAGACCATGAAGGCAAAGGATGGTCAGAAGGTTGTAGTGGGTATAGAGAGATGGCCTGAATTCAGAAGGAATCCAGAAGGGGCTATCATTGAAGTTTTGGGATTCCCGACTGACAAGGGAACTGACATCCTGTCCATCATTAGGCAATTCAAGCTTCCAGAGGAGTTTTCTGATGAAGTTAGGGCTGAGGCCATAAAGGTTCCATCAACAATTGATGAAGGTGAAATAAGAAGGAGAAAGGACCTAAGGAGCTTAAAGACATTTACCATAGATGGTGCGGATGCAAAGGACCTGGATGATGCTGTATCCATAGAAAAGCTTGATAATGGGAAATACAGGCTGGGAGTTCACATCGCCGATGTATCCCATTACGTGAGACCAGCAAGCCAGCTTGACAAGGAAGCCTTGAATAGAGGTAATTCAGTATACCTTCTGGATAGGGTAATACCAATGCTTCCACATGAGCTTAGCAATGGGATCTGTTCCTTGAATCCAAATGTGGACAGGCTTACAATGACTGTATTTATGGATATAGACAAGAATGGCAAGGTTGTATATCATGAGATTCACGAATCGGTGATCAACAGTAAGGCCAGACTTGTTTATGATGATGTTTCAGACCTGCTTGAGGGGACAGACGAAAAGGCAGCACAGAAGCTTTCACTTGTTTCAGATGAGCTGTTTGTAATGAAGGAACTGATGGATATTTTAAGAAAGCACAGAGACAAGAGAGGCAGTATAGACTTTGATTTTCCCGAGAGCTATATAGAGCTTGATGAAAACGGCAAGCCAGTTGATGTTAGAAAGCTTGAAAGAAGGGTTGCAAACAGACTTATTGAGGAATTCATGCTGGTGACAAACGAAACTGTTGCGGAGAGATTCTTCTGGGAGGAAATTCCCTTCCTCTATAGAATACATGAGGAGCCTAACAGTGAAAGGGTTGAGGACTTTCAGAAGTTCATCCATAACTTTGGATACTCAATCAAGGGTAAGGAGCTGCATCCAAAGGATTTCCAGATATTGACCCAGGAAATTAAGGGAAAGAGAGAGGAGCCTGTAATTTCAACATTACTCCTTAGAACGATGCAAAAGGCTGTCTACAGTGCTGAGCCAGGCATACATTTCGGACTTGCTGCCCAGTACTATTCACATTTCACTTCACCAATAAGAAGATATCCTGACCTGGAAATTCACAGGATAATAAAGGATTCAATTCACGGGAAGATGAACGAGAAGAAAATGAATATGCTGGAGGATCTACTTCCGGAGATAGCAGAGCATACATCAATGACCGAGAGAAGGGCTGAGGAGGCCGAGAGAGAGGTTGATGACCTTAAGAAGGCCCAATACATGGCTGAGAGAATTGGAGAGGAATATGACGGCCTGGTGTCCTCAGTAACAAGCTTTGGATTGTTCGTACAGCTTGAGAATACAATTGAAGGGCTTGTCCATTTCAGCAATATGGTGGATGACTTCTATTTCTTCGATGAGGACAACTACATGATAGTTGGTGAGAGGACAAAGACCACCTATAGACTTGGTGATCCAGTGAGAATAAAGGTCATAGGAGCTGACATAGGCAAGAAGAACATCGACTTTCAGCTTATAAATGAGGAAGTTGACACAGAGGAGTAATTCTGCTACACTGAAAAACGACAAAAGGAAAAGGGATGGAAACATATGAAGAAGACAGGCACAAAATTAATTGCTTCAAACAAGAAAGCCAGACATGAATATTTTATTGAGGATACGATTGAGGCTGGGATTGTCCTTACTGGAACTGAGGTTAAGTCCATAAGACAGGGAAAGGTCAACATCAAGGAGTCCTACGCTTCAATAGAGAATGGGGAGGTATTCATTACAGGAATGCACATTAGCCCCTATGAACAGGGAAACATTTACAATGTTGATCCGGTTCGAAAAAGGAAACTACTCCTCCACAGAAGGGAAATCAGGAAACTGATCGGTGAAACCCAGCAAAAGGGTTTCACCCTTGTACCTCTTTCAATCTATTTGAAGGATGGCCTTGTAAAGGTTGAGGTTGCCCTCGCCAAAGGTAAGAAGCTCTATGACAAGAGGCAAACCATGGCCAAGAAGGATGCTGAGCGGAGGATACAGCAGCATTCCAGTGAAAAATATCAGTAGCCAGGAGATTGACATAAAGTCGAACATATGTTATAATTCATATGTAATAACCAAGAGGGGGCGAATTTGGTCTCGACGGGGATACGGAATCAGGAGTAGCGAGCCGTTGTCGCCAAGCAACGATAAAAGTGGCAAACAAAATTAAACGCAAACGATAATTACGCACTAGCAGCCTAATAAGGCCGCTCGATTTAACCGGGAGTCCCACGACCTGGATTAAATCGTCATTTTAGTGGGGAACCGAGTCCGGTAAAGCTTTGAGCCGGAAACGGAACTGATGAAGCTACCGAAGCTCATATCCCGTCAGCAGGAGATGAGTGGGGGGAATCCTAAATTGTTGGCTGCGCTCGGAGAAGCTCTTGTGGAAGGATTTTCGGACGTGAGTTCGACTCTCACCGCCTCCACCATTATAACACCCAAATTTTGATACAAAATAGAACCCACTGATTTCAGTGGGTTTTAGTATTTTTTGGATAGTTTTATGCAGATTTATGTAGAATATATCTGAACTTAAATGTCACGAGCTAGAAGATTCACATCAGTAGAACGATGGTGGCCAAATATCGAAAGAAGGACATCCGTGAGCTAGAAACCCTTTATACCATTTACGATAAGGAAATGGCAGAGTATATGTTGAGTCTTTTTAATCAGCTAAATTTTACCAATGATCATATAGGTTGCAATATAAATAAATACGACTAAAGTAAAAATAATGTACTCATAGAATAAGAAATGCAGATAAGACAGTGTTATTGTTCTCTCATATTCTAGGTTCCTCCGATAGTGACGCACCATCAAATAATAAGAAATTATACTTGTGAATACCATAAATATATAAATATAAGGTTCGCTACCTATCATGGGAGGCCTTAAAACAAATGTCCCCATTACGTGAATAATATAATAGATAAGTGATACCTTTAACGCCATGTGTAGAATTACACACACAAGACTCTTAACATATTCCTTGTTTTTAAAATCCGGTAAAAACTTATTCATTATTATAAGCAAAAGAAAAGGAAGAACACCTACAGCCAAGACATAATAAACAGCACTGAATAATGCAGCTAAGACCACTGCCATAAGAAACATGCCAATAATTCTAGTGGGATCAATGGTTAGAGCTTTTGTTGTCTGTTCAACAAGGTCTTGATTGGATGATGCAAAATAAATGATTTTGCTGTTATCCACTAAGTCAAAAAATACCAGTCCCTGATCATCACCAAATTCAAAGTAACTTGAGCTTAGACTTAAATTCCTTGTTTTTGTCAGCGGTGTGATTTGGGTTTCTTGATCTTCAGACACAAGAACCTCTACGCAATTTACACCATAATGTACACTTTCTTGAAGTAATATTTTTACTTGATCATCTTTTACATCAAGGATAGTAGGTGGGCTGTCATGTATAGAAAATATTCGACGGTAATCTGTTAATTGTTTGGATGTGTGAATATCGTACTGATGAACAGTCAGATTGTTTTCACCATATACAGGATCCTTCCAAACAAAAATACCGGTTACAAGGTCCTCTTCTACGTGGAGATCTCGAATAAATTTTAAATGGGTATTGGTTGAGCCTTCTTCTATAAGAAAGTTTTTTTCAAACTCTAAATCTTCATTGAACTGAATATAAACAAGATTCACTTCATTGGCATTTCTGATAGTAGCCATCAAATGGTAGATTCCTGTGCTTTCGTCTTGATCCAGCGCATATGAGTGTATGGGACCTGTCAGTAATGGCATGACTTTACCAGGGTCTTCAACATTCATACCATAAAGATCAGAAGCATGCTGAAATACAATGGTTTGACCGTTTCTCAAATAAAAATTCACTTCTTCTGCAATTCTTGTCCTCTTGAATTCAAGGGTATCTAAATCAACTAAGATCTCATACAAATCGTCTTCAAGGTACATAATTGTAAGGATGCCTTCATGATCTATACTGGTTGAAATCTCTCTTGCATGAAATAAGTTCAAATCAAGGGTCTCTTCTTCAATGACTTTTCCTAATCTAGATACTTTATATAACTTGACTCGTTGATGATCAACTGCAGTGACGAGTATTTCCGCATCCGATAGAACCAACGTACTTACATGACTATCTATATAGTTTTTTTCTCCCGACTTGACTGTACCAATCTCAACTTCACGACTAAAACCCTCTGAAGGTCCGGAGGCGAAGAATCTCGACATAGTAAGCCAATATAAGCATAGTAAGATAAAAATGATAACTATCATGGGTCCTTTGTTGGATTGATTAAAATATGATTTGATTTTAAACATAGTATCCCCCAATTTATACAATCTAGTAAAAATATTATAAAACCAGACTTGTTTTCCTTATTAAGATATCACAAAATGGCTTTAGAAAAAGATATTTTACTTAAACTTAGTTTGATGTAAAAGATGATTTCAAAATAAAGACATATCACTAGCCTGGGGGTTTAGATTTCTAGAAATATAATTGTTTTGAGGCCGTTCACTGACCAGAATATCACACTCAGGTATGACAAAGGTTATCATACATCCTAAAAAACAATTCGATTTTTGATTTTAAGTTATCATCCCTAGTCTGGTCAAGAAGATATTTCTTTTCCCTTTCCACATCCTTGAACACTGATTTGTTTCTGAAGATATAGAGTGTATCCAAACCTTCAGCTGGATAATCTGTTGCGGCTTCAATATATGCCAAGGGATCCTTTGAATAGAGCTCTAATATCATCTCCTCAAACAGGTTTATGTGAGCTCCGTCAGGATTTCCATATAGTCTCATGGCGCCAGCGATTTCATCCTTGGTTTCTGACTTCAAGACATATGGAATAATGGTATTTACAATGGTTTCCTGGTCTATTTCATTCAGATCGCTCCAATAAAGCTCCTCAAGAACAAATACTTTACTGATTTCTCCCTTATCCTTCTCAATCATATTAATAATATCAGAGACTTCCACAAGCAATCACCTCATTTCAATTATACCCATATGGAAATGGGATAAATGAATCTACTTTATTTCCAGTATCACATAGGTAACATCATCCTTTAGCAGATCAATCTGACCGATATGATTGTAGAGGTTCTTTTTCAATGCATACTTCAACTCATTTGCCTTCAGAAAGTAGTTCTCCTTCAGATATTTTTCCATCTTTCCTTGTCCATAGATTTCATTATCTGAATTCCTAGCTTCCACCAACCCATCAGAATACAGCAATAGCTTGTCACCTTTTTCCAGTTGAACCTCCCTTTCCTCATAGGTAGGGTTAATAAAATCCCCAAGCTTACATATGGAGAAGCCTCTTGAGTCAAGTGGCTCAATTTCACCAGACCTCCTAATAACATAGGGGGGTACATTTATCCCGGCAGATGAATATTTGAATATCCTGGTATTTCTGTTGTAGATACCATAAAGCATTAAAATGTAGGTCTCATCCTTGAAGTTGGTTTCGTTGAAGCTCTTGTAGACCTCATCTAGAACAGCGGATGGGGGCGTTATTGGATTGTATTCATCCTCAGAGTTTAGGGGTGAGCTGTTTT
>CAYMHD010000097.1:0-3181 GCA_964390135.1 uncultured Gudongella sp.
ACAATATATGTTCATGTTGACGGTAGGACCTCCCACTATCTCAGGCTGATACTTGACCAGGTGTTCGGCCAGGAAAGGTTTCTCAACGAAATCATCTGGTCCTACAAATCCGGAGGTGCAGGCAGGAGGAGCTTCTCCAAAAAGCACGACAATATCCTGGTCTACACAAAGACAAAGGACTACATCTTCAACCTCCAAAGGGAGAAATCCTACAACAGGGGAATGAAGCCCTACAGGTTCAAGAATGTGTTAGAATACCAGGATGATATTGGCTGGTATACCATGGTTAACATGAAGGACGTAGGGACATTGGACATTGTTGGACGGACCTCATCTGAAAGAGTGGTTTATGAAACTGAAAAGCCCGAAGCCCTGCTTGAAAGGATAATAATGGCATCCTCAGATGAAGGCTCCATTGTGGCTGATTTCTTTATGGGCAGTGGAACAAGCATAAAGGTGGCCGGGGACCTGGGCAGGGGCTGGATAGGAGCAGATAGCAGCATCCACAGCATCATCACCTGCAAAAGGAGGATTGGGGCTTCAGAGGGTTTTAGGCTTTTTCATAGGCTTGTGTCGGGTGATCCAAGGCTGGATTTCAAGGCTAGAGCCTCAAGAAATGGAGAGGCCTTGGAGCTTGCAATAGAGAATATCATATTGGACAGTGAGGCAATCGGAAAGGACGCATCAGATCCGGACCTTGCAATAAGGCTCCTAAAGGAAAGACCACAGACCTATATTGACTATCTTCGTCTGTATGGAATCAAGGACAACATAGAAACAACGGGTGAGGGGAGTGGGTAGGTTTCGGAGCTGGGAATCCCCATAGAGGATTTTCCTCGAAAATATGACCGTATCATGATTAGAATGATAGATATATTTGGAAACATTGCTGAGAGAGAATTGGAGGTATAGTATGAGAAAAACCGAAGGACTAAAGCCCGACAGAGTTTTTCACTATTTTGAAGACCTGACCAGAATTCCACGCTGCTCCTACCATGAACAGAGGGTGAGTGATTACCTTAAGAGCGTTGGAGAGGGACTGGGACTTGAGGTGATTCAGGACGAGGCCCTGAACATCATAATAAGAAAGCCTGGTACAAAGGGCTATGAGGACAAGCCTGTGGTTATCATCCAGGGACATATGGATATGGTGTGTGAAAAGGCGGATGATTGTGACATCGACTTTTCAAGGGACCCAATTCCCTTTGAGGTGGATGGGGACTTCTTGGTTGCCCCAAATACAACCCTGGGAGCGGACAATGGTATAGCCGTTGCCATGGGGCTTGCTATACTTGAGGCGGAGGATATTCCACACCCGCCACTTGAGCTTCTCATAACCACAAACGAGGAGTCTGGAATGACTGGAGCCAAGGAGCTGGATGTCAACAATCTAAAGGGTAAAATCCTAGTCAACATAGATTCCGAGGAGGAGGGAACCCTCCTTGTAAGCTGTGCAGGAGGAACCAGGCTGATGGTGACGGCACCTGTCCAGTGGATGGAGGACAATAAAAAGTCTTATGAATTGAGGATCAGCGGCCTCAAGGGTGGACACTCAGGAATGGAGATAGACAAGGGCAGAGGAAATTCCAACAGACTTCTTGCAAGGGTCCTTGCTGGGATGAAGGACCTGGAGTATGACCTTCTCCATATTGAGGGAGGCTCAAAATCCAATGCCATCCCCAGACTTTCAATAGCCAGGATTTCCATGGATGATGAAAATCTGGAAAAGGCCAGGGCAATGGTTGAGAAGTATCAGGAGGCCTTCAGGAAGGAGCTTGCAGCAAGCGATGAGGGAGTGCTGGTAGCCCTCCAGGAGGTGGACCATCCTGGCAAGGCCATGACCAGAAAGATCAGGGACAGGATCATAGGGGCAATGCTGCTTATTCCAACCGGGGTTCAATCCATGAGCCAGGATATTGAAGGTCTTGTGGAAAGCTCCAACAACATGGGGGTTGTGACAACCCATGAAGACAAGGTGACCATAGAGAACGCAATCAGGAGCTCAGTGAAGACCCTTAAGGAGTATATTGCTGGCCAGATAGGAACATTGGCTGATTCCCTTGAACTCCAGTGGGAAGCCTCCGGAGACTATCCAGCATGGGAGTACAGGAAGGATTCCTACATCAGGGATGTGTTCATCCAGGCCCACAAGGAGATAACAGGCAAGGATCCCAAGGTTGAGGCAATACATGCCGGCCTTGAGTGCGGACTCTTTGACGAGGTCATGGAGGATGTTGACATGATATCCCTTGGACCCAACATGGCAGGGGTCCATGCACCTGGAGAGAGGCTGAGCATTTCCTCAACAGAAAGGACCTATGGGCTGCTTCTTGAGGCATTGAAAAAAATAAATTAAGTTTTCACTTGTATAAGGTACCCAAAATAAGGTACTATTACAGTAGAATATAAGAAAAGGAGAATGATGATGAGCGATAACAAACACGTGCACGACGAACACTGCAACCATGACCACGACCACGATCATGACCACGAGCATGAGGAAATGGAGATTATAACCCTTACACTTGATGATGATTCTGAGCTTGAGTGTGCAGTAATAGGAATATTCGAGGTAGAGGACAAGGAATACATTGCCCTTCTTCCACTTGGAGACGAAGAGGAGGAAGAGGAGGACGAGGTTCTTCTATACGAATACAAGGAGCTTGGCGAAGAGGAATTCGAGCTTGCCTTGATTGAGGACGAAGAGGAGTTTGATCTTGTGTCAGAAGCATTCTATGCTCTTTACACTGACGAGGATGAGGACGAGGAAGACGAAGAATAATCCAATCTGGGAGTACCTTGCAGCTGCAAGGTACTTTCTTGCAATTTGAGGTGAGACCCTTGTATAGACTTATTGCCATAGACCTTGATGGGACATTGCTAAACAGCAGCAAAAAAATATCCGAAGAGAACAGGGAAGCCGTAAATCGACTGATAGGGCTGGGCTATCAGGTTGTAATAGCAACGGGAAGAAGATACTACTCCGCCAAGCTTCTGGTGAAGGAGCTGGACAGCCACCTTGTTATCATGGCCAACAACGGAAACATAGTAAGGAGCTCCCTGGATGATGTTGTCATCATATCCAAGTTCCTGGATAGGGAATCATACCTGGATATACTCAAGGAGGCCAAGGATCACAGGCTTCGTGGGATTGTCCATGTTGACAGGTACCTGGAGGGGA
>CAYMHD010000097.1:3191-7757 GCA_964390135.1 uncultured Gudongella sp.
AGACATGGTTGTTGAGGAGGATGACCTTCACAAGGAGCATCTGAAGTATCTGACTGAACAGGACAAGAGATATCTGATAGTCCCTGAGAAGGAAATCTACAAGCTTGATAGGGTCCTTGCAGTTGTATTCCCGGGAGACTATGAGGTTGTCAAGACCTTCAGCGACACAATCGGGAAGAAGTATCCTAAAAGGTACAGCTCCCACGTCCTGGAGAACATATACATAGCAGAGGCCATGTATGAGGCAATGAATCCGGGAGGAAGCAAATGGAAGACCCTCAATGAGTATGCTGAGTCAATTGGGATAAAACGTGAGGAGATAATCGCAATCGGAGATGACAATAACGATGTGGATATGATCCTAAATGCGGGACTTGGAATAGCCATGAAGAATGGCAGCAATCTTGCAAAGTCTGCAGCTGACATGGTTACGGAGAGGGACAATGACCATTCCGGTCTGGCCCATGTCCTGGAGAAGGTTCTTAAATTTTAGAAGTAGAGGTGCAATGTGGAAAAGGAAGTATATAAGGCATATTCAAGCTATCTGAAGGACAAATACGGAGAGAAGGTTTACAAGCTCCCCGTCAAGCTGCCCCTGACATGCCCCAATCGTGACGGTAACCTGAGCAAGGGCGGATGTACCTTCTGCGGTGAGGAGGGAGGGTCCTTTGAGAATCTTTCTTCATGCTTGTCCGTGGAGGACCAGCTGTCCAGAAACAGGGACCATATAGGCAAGAAATACAAGGCAAAAAAATTCATTGCATACTTTCAGAATTTTTCCAACACATACATGCCCCTGGAGGATTTCAAGACCTATATAAATCAGGCATTACAGGAGGATATCGTTGGAATTTCAATATCCACAAGACCTGATTGCATCAATTCGAAATATTTGCAATTTTTAAGTGATATCCAGTATAATAAGGGTATAGATATAACAATCGAGTTGGGGCTGCAAACCGTCAACTATCATAGTCTCAGGAAGGTGAACAGAGGCCATGGACTGGCTGAGTTCATAGAGGCGGTAATCAATATCAGGGCTTATGGACTTAGGTCATGCGCCCATGTTATTCTTAACCTACCCTGGGATGACATGACGGATGTGATGGAAACCGCAAGGGTGATTTCCGCTCTTGGTGTTAACGAGGTAAAGCTTCACAGTCTCTACTTGATGGAGAACACAATTCTTGCAGCACAGTATGAAAAAGGTGAATTTGAGCTTCATTCCAGAGAGGAGTACATCAAGAGGGCAATAACCTTTTTGGAGTATCTGGATCCCGAAATAGTGGTTCAGAGAATCATCGGGAGGGCTCCTGAGGAAGGCGCGATTTTTGTCAACTGGCAGGAATCCTGGTGGAAGATCAGGGATGAGATAGTTCACCGCATGAAGCATGAAAATACTTGCCAAGGGAAAAGATTCAACTACCTTGGTGGCAAAGCCTTAGGAATCTTTAATTAATCATCTGAAGAAGGATAAAATTAAGACAAGAAAGGTAAGGTGGTTTATCATGGTTAAGTTCATTTTGGGTGAGAAGGGGTCAGGCAAAACAAAGTGGTTAATCGACAACGCCAACAAGGATATGGAGCAGGGCAATGGGAATATTGCTTTCGTTGACGTGGACGATAATCACATATTCAGCCTGAATTACAATGTTAGGTTAATTAATGCCATGGAGTTCAACGTGCTTAATGTGCGGTCCTTCTATGGCTTTTTATGTGGGATAATGGCAATGGATTACGATCTTGAAAAAATCTATGTGGATGGGATCTACAAGGTTATGAAGGTTGAGTTCAACGACATGGTGTACTTAATTGATTCCCTGAAGAGGATTTCAGAGAAATATGAGGTTGAGTTCTACATCAATATTGATTACACAATGGCCGAGGTCCCTGAGAATCTTAGACCATACTGCCTGGAAATACAAGTATAAGGGAGGGAGCCTTCGGGCTCCTTTAGTTTTTCTCAAGAAGGGGAGGTGAGCATGTGAGAAAGGAAAGACTGGACAAGGTCCTGGCCAACATGGGAGTTGGCACCAGAAAGGAAGTCAAGGAGATGATCAAGGCTGGAATGGTCACCGTCAATGGCAGGGTAATGAAGGCTGCTGACCTGAAGGTTGATGTTGAGGGGGATGAGATAGTCTGTGGCGGCAAGAGAATCAGATACAGGGAGTTCATATATCTCCAGATGAACAAGCCCAAGGACATGGTTTCCTCCACTGACGATCCAAGGGATTCAACGGTTATAGAGCTTTTGGATGATTTCTACAGGAACTTCAGACCCTTCCCGGTGGGCAGGCTTGACAAGGATACCGAGGGATTGCTGCTCATAACCAATGACGGTAAGCTTGCTCACGATTTGCTGTCTCCCAAGAAGAAGGTGGACAAGGCCTACTACGCAAGGATTGAGGGAAGACTTACAGAGGAGCATGTGGAGGCATTTGAAGAAGGGATCCTGCTGGAGGATGGCTACCATACCCTTCCTGCTCAAATGAGGATAATATCCACAGGCTCAGTTTCCGCAGCTGAAATCACAATTCAGGAGGGTAAGTACCATCAGGTAAAAAGGATGGTGGGAGCACTTGGAATGAGGGTTTCATATCTAAGGAGGATAAGAATGGGTCCGCTTCATCTGGACCAGTCTCTGGAGCCGGGACAGTACAGGGAATTGACGGAAGAGGAAATTAGTTTGTTGCTGGAAAGGTGATTTATGGTATAATAACCACTAGGAACAGAGTCTAATATTAGAATGGGTGTATAATTTGATTTATCATAGGAAAAAAGGATTGTTTGCGACCTTCTTTGAACACAGGTCTTCCCTTATTACGCAATACGAGAATGGGGATATCACAAAGAGGGAGTTTCTGGAATACAACTACGATTTTGTAAGAAGGATGAACGTTAAGCCCTTCCTCAAGGTGGACAGCTTTGAGAAGGGGATGTACAACTACCAGTACTACAATGTTCTGGCAAAGTACTTCAGAATGCTGGCAAAGGAGGTCAAGGCCTCAGGAAAGCATCAGAGGTACTATGTGCAGTACCTGAACAAGGGTAACAACTATTATCATGAAAAGGACAAGTCTGCACTTGCTCTTCTGAGACTCATTGACTTTGAAGGCGTTGAGGCATACTTTATCAAGTGTGAGTCCAAGGGACTCAAGGACAAGCTATATGAGATACTTCTCCTGGACTACAAGGAGGCCATATTCCATTCAAAGGCTATCTGGCTACTGGACATCCTCAAGGAGGAAGGGGTCTTCTCGGAAAAGAGAAGGGTATCTGTAATAGACGAGTATATCAATGAGACATACTAACCAAAAAAAACAGGAAAAGACTGGCCAATGGCCAGTCTTTTAGTTTGTAAGTAGCCTTACGATATCTTCAATTGGTTGTCCAAGCTGTATCTTATAGGTTCCGGATTTAAGCTTGGTATCAAGTCCCAGCTCAACCGCCTTTGCAATGAATTCCCTGCTGCTGGTCACAACGCCCTTCTCCTCCAGTATAAGTCCAATCTTTCCAGGCATGCTGCCCACTGGGATTTCAACCTGTACTATGGTTGTGGAAGGCTGTGCAGGCTGCTGGGGCTCATCCTGAGTCTCACCGGCTGGCTCTTCATCCCCTTCCGAGCCTTCTTCCCCTTCAACTGTAACTTCAGGCTCATCTGACGGCTCATCGGGCTCATCATCCACCCTGCCGCTGTTGTCAACGATCACCTGGCCAGGAGTATGTGACTCCAGTGCATCCTTCGCAAAAAGAACGTCAAGTCTCCAGCCGATAACTCCAATTACCACCAGAACAATGACGATCATAAAGATATAGTCAACCGAGTCGTACAGTACATCCCTTACCTTATCAATAAACTTCATTAATGTTCACCTCTATGTCCTCTAAAACGCCTGTTTCTTTCCTTTTTCACTCATATTGTAGTATAATTATAACATAAAAGAGAGGAAAAGGTGAGATAAACTTTGAGAGAACTTAGGATAGAAAAAAATGAGAGTCAGCAGAGACTGGACAGATTTTTGAAGAAGTACCTGGCGGATGCCACACAGGGCTTCATATACAAGATGATCAGAAAGAAGAATATCAAGGTCAACAATGAAAGGGCCAAGCCCGACATGATGCTTGAGGAAGGTGACCTTGTCCAGCTGTATCTGGCAGATGAGACCATAGAGAAATTCAAGGGAGAAAGGCAGCATAAAAGGTCAAGGATAGACCTGGACATAATCTATGAGGATGAGAATATTGTGCTCATAAACAAGCCTGCAGGTCTACTTGCCCATGGAACCGGGGAGGACTTCCAGGACAATGTTGTTGATGCACTGGTGGGCTATCTCATAGACAATGGGGATTACGTCCCCAGGATGGAGAAGACCTTTACACCTTCCATCTGCAACAGGCTGGACAGGAACACGTCGGGAATCATCATCGGTGCCAAGAATTACCAGACCCTTCAGCTTGTGAACCAGGCCATCAAGGAGGGACATGTGGGCAAGTTCTACATGACCATAGTCAAGGGTGAAATTGGAAAGGACTCAGTCGCAACAGCACAGATATAAGTGTGAAGTT
>CAYMHD010000098.1:0-7651 GCA_964390135.1 uncultured Gudongella sp.
GAGGATATGAAGGATGACCTGCTGGAGAAGTACAAGAATGAGGCAGATAGGAGAAGGGAAGAGTTTCTGAGGGAAATTGAGGATGATAAAAAGAGGTTGTCCAGGGAAATACAGACTGCCCTCGGACAGAACTCCGTAAAGATTGCCAGAAATATCCTGTCCTATATAACAGATGAGGACCTTGAGGAGGAGTATTTTGAGTCCTTCCTGAACAAGATCCACAAGCTGGACCAGGCAGCCACAGACTTTGAGATTTCCTTTGAGGAGGAAAGCTTTGAATTTACCAGTGCTGGGGAGATCTCCAATGAAAAGAAAGAAACACTGGAGTCGGCCTTAAGGGAAAAGTTCAGGAATTTCAAGGACCTCAGATACTCAGTGGATGAGGACTTGGTCATGGGATATGAATTGAGGCTTGAATCCTATGTATTGAACAGCAGTCTGAAAAAGTATCTTGACCAGACGGAGATAAACATACTGAAGACCATTGAGGCCAAGAATTAGTAAAGGGGCAACTCACAATGATTAGAGAACAATTATCCAAATTCGGTGAATTTGTTGATATTGCTTTGGATGAAAGCCTGGACAAGTATGAGGTTGAGGAGATGGGTGAAGTTGTCTCCTTGGATCGGGGAATTGCCATTGTCAAGGGACTCAGAAAGGTCAAGTACCAGGAGCTTATACAATTTCCCGGAGGGACAAAGGGTATGGCCTTCAACCTGGATACCGACAGCCTGGGAGTCATACTGCTGGGGGATTACAATCACATAAGATCAGGAGATACCGTCAAGAGGACCTACAATGTTGCGGAAATTCCCGTGGGGGATGAGTTCATTGGAAGGGCTGTAAACCCCTTGGGAGAGGCCTTGGATGATGGTGGAGCAATATCTGCGTCCCAAAGGCTGCCAATTGAAAGGGAGTCTCCCTCCATATTGGACAGGGATCCGGTCAACAATCCCCTGCAGACGGGACTGAAGGTAGTCGACTCCATTGTGCCCATAGGAAAGGGTCAAAGGGAGCTTATTGTGGGAGACAGGCAGACCGGTAAGACGGCAATAGCCATTGACACCATCATCAATCAGAGGGACAAGGATGTCATCTGCATATATTGTGCAATCGGACAGCAGGCATCGACCATCTCAAAGCTTATGGAGTCCCTCAGGGAGAACCAGGCCATGGGCCATACCATTGTCATAGCAGCCCAGGCCGATGATCCACCGGGCCTTGCATATATTGCGCCCTATGCTGCAACTGCCATGGGGGAGTACTTTATGGAAAAGGGCGAGGATGTCCTGATTGTCTATGACGATCTTACAAAGCACGCAAGAGCATACAGGGAGCTGTCGCTTCTACTTGAGCGGCCACCGGGAAGGGAGGCTTATCCTGGGGATATATTCTATATCCACTCAAGGCTTCTTGAGCGTTCAACCCACCTTACCAAGGACCTTGGAGATGGAAGCCTTACGGCCTTGCCAATCATAGAGACCCAGGCGGAGAACATCTCCGCATATATTCCCACCAACCTAATTTCGATCACTGATGGACAGATTTTCGTATCGTCAAAAATATTCAACAAGGGGAACATCCCTGCACTCAATATTGGGGATTCACTGTCCAGAGTAGGTGGGAAGACCCAGCTGCCGGTATACAGGAACATAACCAACGACCTTAAGCTCTCATTCTCACAGTTTGAGGAGCTTGAGATTTTTGCAAGCTTCGGGACAAAGCTAGATGATGAGACCAAGAAGATACTGGCAAGAGGTGAAAGGATCAGAGAGGTGTTCAACCAGCCCCAATTCTCACCGGTGGATGTGGTTGAACAGATCGGGATTTTCCTTGCCCTGACAGAGGGACTCTTTGACCAGGTTCCACTTGGAAGGATAAGGGATGCGGAAACGCTTGTCAGGGATGTGGTTGGGGAATTTGAGGATTTCAGGGACCATATCAAATCAACAGACAAGATAAGCGAGGAAATAAAGTCGGAATTCAAGGAGAAGGTTTCCCGGCTTTTGGAGGAGGAGTTGATCGGTGATGCAAACTCTGCAGAATCTTCGGAGGAGCATTGATTCAGCGGAAAGTCTTAAATCCATTGTAAAGACAATGAAGGCCCATGCGTCCATGAACATTCACCAGTTCCAGAATGCGGCAGAAGCCTCTGGAAATTACCGTGAAGTCCTTGACATGGGAATTTATATAGTCTTTTCCCAAGAGGAGGAGGGGCTTATGGACAACATAAAAACTGAGGAGGGATCGACCCTGCATATAGTTTTTGGTTCTGACCATGGACTGGCTGGACGCTTCAATGAAAATATTACAGACTACACCACAGCCAGGGTGGAATCAAACAGCACCAATATGATCATTGCTGTGGGCCAGCAGATTTTCAAACGGCTTGAGCCAGAATACAGTATCCACAGCCTCTTGCCTGTGCCTCAGACCAATGACGGCATAACATCCATTGTACAGAAGCTGCTTATGGAAATTGAGGATCTGAGAAACAGGGAAGATATCAGCAGCATAATCCTCCACTATTGCAAGCCTGAGGGCCATTCCAGCTATACCGAGCAAAGCACTGTGCTTTTTCCGGTTGACATCAGAAAATTTGCAGGCAGGGAAATGGAGTGGGAATCCAGAAGTCTCCCAACATTTACAATGGATAGGGACCAGCTGGTTTCGGATATCATTAGACAGTACTTCTTTGTCACCCTTTTCAGGAGCTTTTGCTATTCCCTTGTTTCTGAGAACATAAGCAGGATAGAGTCAATGACATCAGCGGAAAAGAACATCGATGAAAAGCTTGAGCAGCTGAACTTTTCATACAGCACCCAAAGGCAAAACGGAATCACCGAGGAACTCAATGACGTGGTTTCAGGCTACAAGGCCATCAGGAAGACAAGGGCATAGGATTCGATTATCAATTTGAGCTTGACATTGAGGGTCAGTTTGATATAATTAGCAACAATATATTAATACTTTAAGTCGATGAGTTGGAGAAGTACCATCCAGTAGTTTGGAATAGCGAGTTGGGGACGGTGGAAGCCTGATGTTCAAGCCTGATGGGAAAAGAGCCAATGAGATTTCCTTTGAAATTTGAGTAGGAGGAACGTTAGGCTGCGATAAGGCTTTGAGTGGACATGTTATATGTCAATTTGAGTGGTACCACGGCAATCCCGTCTCTTAATTTTAAGAGATCGGGATTTTTTTATGGATAAATTTAAAAGAAGAGGTGATGTAAGTGAAGCTATGGGGTGGACGTTTTGAAAATCAGACTGAAAAGGCAGCCTTTGATTTCCAATCCTCAATTCACGTTGATAGGCGGATGTACAGGGAGGATATTGTTGGAAGCATTGCCCATGCCAAGACCTTGAACAGGTGTGGAGTCCTTACTGATGAGGAGACGGCGGAGGTTGAAAAGGCCCTGAATGAAATCCTCAATGACATTGAGACTGGAAAGCTGCAGATTGGAATGGACCATGAGGATATCCATACCTTTGTGGAAAGCACACTGACGGAAAGGGTTGGAGACCTGGGCAAGAAGATCCATACAGGCAGAAGCAGGAACGACCAGGTTGCAACTGACTTCAGGCTTTACCTTGGCAGGGAGGTGGACAGGATCATTGAGCTCCTGGAGGGCTTGGAGACGACCTTGCTTTCATTGGCCGAGGACAATCTGGACACGATACTTTCAGGCTATACACATATGCAAAAGGCTCAGCCCCTGACACTTGGACATCACCTGATGGCATACTTTGAGATGTTCAGGCGGGACATTGAAAGGCTTCAGGATGCAAAAAAGAGGATCATGGTCATGCCCCTGGGCTCCGGTGCCCTGGCTGGGACAACCTTTGACCTTGACAGGGAGTATACCTGTGACCTGCTTGGCTTCAACGACATCACCCACAACAGCCTGGATGGGGTAAGCGACAGGGACTTTGCAATAGAGACGGTTTCGGACCTTTCACTGATAATGATGCACCTTAGCAGGTTTTGCGAGGAGATAATACTTTGGGCAACCGGAGAGTTTGCATATGTGGAGATGGATGACGGCTACAGTACAGGCAGCAGCATAATGCCCCAGAAGAAGAACCCGGACATGGCTGAGCTTATTAGGGGCAAGACAGGCAGGGTCTACGGATCCAACATCACCCTCCTGACCATGATGAAGTCACTGCCACTGGCCTATAACAAGGACATGCAGGAGGACAAGGAGGCCCTCTTCGATGCAATAGACACTGTGAAGGCATGCCTGGAGGTATTTACAGGAATGATAAGGACCACCAGGTTCAAGAAGGAAAGGATGTATGAAGCATCAGAGGATGGCTACACCAATGCCACGGATCTGGCGGACTATCTGGTCAGGAAAGGGGTGCCCTTCAGGGAGACCCATGAGATATCCGGTCAGATTGTTCAGTTCGCAATAAGGCAGGACAAAAAGCTATCAGAGCTAAGCCTGGATGAGCTTAAAGGCTTCAGTGACCTTATAGATGAAGATATATACGGAGAAATATCAGTTGAGACATGCGTAGGGAAGAGAAACCTCATTGGAGGACCTGCCAGGGAGGCAGTTCTAAAGTCCATCCAAAGGGGAAAGGAATTCTTGAGGAAATAGATGGGAGAGTGGAGGAGCATGAAAAAAGTTGTACTGGCCTTTTCAGGAGGATTGGATACATCATTCTGTGTCCAATATCTTAAGGAGAAGGGCTATGATGTTGTTACGGCAGTTGTGAACACAGGCGGATTTGATGATGAGAAGCTGAAGGAGATAGAGGACAAGTCCAAGGAGCTTGGAAGCATAAAGCACTATACGGTGGATGCCACAGAGGTGATATATGAAAACATCATTCAGTATCTCATAAAGCTCAACGGACTCTATGAGGACGAGTACCCCTTGATGTGCGCCGACAGGTACATCATTGCAGAGGAGATTCTGAAGATAGCGGAGGCCGAGGGGACAGATACCGTAGCCCACGGGTCCACAGCCGTTGGGAACGACCAGGTTAGGTTGGAGGCTTCCCTTATCACACTTAATCCAAACGGGAATACCATTGCACCCATAAAGGAGCTGAACATCACAAGGGCCAAGGAGATAGAGTATCTGGAGGAAAGAGGCTTCCAGGTCAACAAGGAGCTCAAGAAGTACTCCATCAACGAGAACATATTCGGCATAACAGTTTCAGGGACTGAAATCGACCAGAACAAGGAGCCTGACGAATTTGCCTATACACTGACAAGGAGGGACCCTTCAAAGACAGAGGAGTATCTGAAGGTGGAGTTTGAGAAGGGGCTTCCAGTAAAGCTCAATGATCAGGAAATCAAGGGAGTGGACCTTATTTCAAAGCTCAATTCAATCCTTGGAGCCTATGGATATGGAAGCAGGATTTATGTGGGTGACTGCATAATCGGAATAAAGGGACGGATAATGTTTGAATCCCCGGCACTTTTGGCCCTGATTGAGGCACATAAGAAGCTGGAGCAGATTGTCCTCACAAAGAGACAGATACTGTTTGGCAAGCAGGCAGCAACAGAATGGTCAGACCTTGTCTATGGGGGACTCTACTATGAGCCTCTGGTCAAGAACATAGAGGCCTTGGCGGATTCAGTACAGGAAAGGGTCAATGGAACGGTGTGGATCAAGGTTCAGCCAAACAGCATCCAGGTGGTGGAGCTCAGCTCACCAAACTCCCCGGTCAATGCCAATATAGCAATGTATGCACAGGAGTCAAAATGGAGCGGAACTGAGGCAAACGGATTTATAAAGCTGTATTCAATGCAGCAGAGACTTGCAAATATAGAATAGGAGGAATAAATGATGAAAGAACTACTAAAAAAATATGAGAAGCTAAACCTTGAGGTATTCATAGTTGTAAACAGACTGCACTGGGACAAGTACAAGGCCCTGATGGAGGACTTCCCCTTCAAGACCACATTCATCGACCCTGCAACAACGGAAGGCTACGACTTCACCTATGAGATGGTGCAGCTGAATGAGAAGGCATATGGCGCGGGAATGGCTGCACCGGACTGGACCTTTGCAAACTTTGGAACCATTGGAGCGGGCCTTACTGCCGGATTCCTGATAGACGGCATACCTGTTGCCAAGCTTTGCGTGGTTGGAAACGTATCAGATCCGAAAATCGCCCATGAGTGGACCCTGCTGGTTGATCCAGCCCATGAGGGAGAAGGACTGGGTTCCCTTACCTTTGCCCTGGCTCTGCACCTTGTACAGGACAAGGATTACCTTACCTTCATAATACAGACTGACAATCCTAGCTCAAATATCTACCTCAAGAATGTGAATCCCCTTAACATCCTGTCCTACGGCTTCGTACACACCCGTAAGAACAGTATGCTGGTGAAGACCAAGATACCCAAGGAGAACACATTTGAGACAGTTCTTGGAAATCCCACCAACAAGTTTGAGCTTGACGACTACCCAATGGCCAAGGATGAACTGGAAAGCCTAGGTGATACCTTCTGGATCCAGCAAAACAATTCCAAGGTCTACAGAATGATCAACGAGGAAATAAAGAATGGCAAGAAATACATTATCAAGGGCAAGCATCAGGACAACGGCATATCATACTTCCTGATCTCTGAAATCACCCCTGACCAGGAAGTGTAGTTGGGATGAAGCTACTGGCTGACCTCATAGGGATAAACACCTATGAGGGAAATTACACAAAAATGGTTGATTATCTGGTGAAGAGGCTGGAGGCGATTGAAGGATGCCAGGTTCATATCCAGGAGATCAGCCACAATAAGGCCAATGTCATTGGCATCTTTGGCGAGCCTGAGCTGGTTTTGAACTGTCATATGGATACGGTTAAGCCATCCAATGCCTGGACTTACGACCCCTTGAAGATGTATGAAAGGGATGGCAGGGTCTACGGGCTTGGGGCATGTGACACAAAGGGAAACATCTACATGGTCCTGAAGGCTTTGGAGGAGGCTCAACCAAGGAATCTCATGGTGCTCTTCTCAGTGGATGAGGAGTCGGGCGTCAAGACAGGAGTGAAATACTTTCTGGAATCCAGCTTTAGGGAGGGCATAGGACGAGCTGTGGTATTTGAGCCAACAGACCTTAGGCTTGTCAACAAGCACAGGGGCTACTACTCCTTCACACTGGAGGATACTGGGGAATCAGCCCACTCATCAACAGGAGGGAAGGGTGCCATCATAAAGGCCGCCCACAATGTGATCAAGCTGGACCAGCTGGGCTTCAACGTTGGCATAATCCAAGGGGGGACAGCAGGGAACGTGGTTTCCCAGAGCTGTACCTACAGAGCCTCCATAAGAACATTTCTCATGCCTGAAGAGGTGGTTGAAACCATAGGGACCAATTGCAAGGGGACAAGGATAGAGAAACGGTTCAATGGTCCTCCCCTGATCAATGAGAAGCCAAGCTTTAAGGGCGAATTTCACCAGGTTGACTTTTGGACGGAGGCAAGCCTCTTTCAGGAGGCTGGAATAGAAGCCATAGTCTTTGGTGCAGGAAGCATAAACCAGGCCCATTCAGAGGATGAGTTCGTGGAGGAATGGCAGCTGGAAGAGGGGATCAGAATAATAAGAGACCCGATTGTTGATTCCAAATAGATTTAGAAAAATTATGAACAAGTCCCCTCCATCAGCCTGAACCCAGGCTGGTTAAGGGGAC
>CAYMHD010000099.1:0-7589 GCA_964390135.1 uncultured Gudongella sp.
ATGGAAAAGGATGTTGAAAATCTTAGAAAAACCTTGTCAGAGGTTGATTTCGACAAGTTTTATAATGCGGTGGAAATGACCTTAAAGGCAAAAAACATTTATATTATGGGATTGAGGAGCTCATCCTTTCTTTCAGGATATATGGCTTTTTACATGAATTTCATATTCGATAACGTTAAGCTTGTTCAACCAGGTGCAAATGACATATTCGAGCAGCTTGCAAAGGCAACCAAGGAGGACATAATAATTTGTCTTACATATCCAAGGTATTCCAAAAGGACATTGGAGGCACTTGAATATACCAGAAGCAAGGGCTGCAGAATAGTGAGCTTCACAGATAGCCTTATTTCACCTGCCTCTGACAAGTCAGACATAACAATCATCGCAAGAAGCGATATGCTGTCATTTGTGGATTCACTTGTGGCACCAATGAGCCTGATCAACGCGTTTATCATAGCCCTTGGAAGTGAGAAGAAGGAGGACATAACTCCATACTTTGAGGAATTGGAGCAGGTTTGGAAGAAGTACAGCATCTATGACGAGAACAGTATTTAGAAATTATTTATAGCAACATGAATCCGTTGTGGTAAAACGCAGCGGATTTTTTTATGTAATATATATAAGCTGATTAAATTATCATAGTAAATAATATCATAAATGATAAGAAAATTTATTCTATTTGTGTTATTATTCATATAGAGCAGATATGAGGAGAGGATTAAATGAAATCAAGAGTTGGAGTCATAGGAGGAGGACCTGCAGGAATTATGGCAGCAGGAGAGGCCTCACAAAGAGGGCATGATGTTGTATTGTTGGAAAAGAATAATCAGTTGGGTAAGAAGCTATTTATTACCGGTAAGGGAAGATGTAATATAACAAATGCGGCACCGATTGATGAATTCTTTGATAATATTGTAACAAACAGAAATTTTCTATACAGTAGCCTTTATACCTTCGATAACAATGGAATCATTGAGCTATTGAAAAAATACGGCTTAACTACTAAGGTGGAAAGGGGAAACAGGGTTTTCCCTGAAAGCGATAAATCAAGTGATGTAATCAAGGCCTTTAAAAGATACCTGGATCAGTGTGGTGTTGAAATTAGGCTTAATTCAGATGTTTCCCACATCAAATTCGATGGGGAGAGCTTCACAGTGTATTTGAGGGACGGTAATGAGCATCAGTTTGACAAACTCATCCTGACAACTGGAGGGAAAAGCTATCCTGCAACTGGATCCACGGGAGATGGGTATTCATTTGCCAAATCATTGGGGCATACTGTCACTGACCTTAGACCCAGTCTCGTTCCCATTGAATTGAATGATGAATGGGTTGAGGATCTTATGGGCTTATCACTGAGAAATGTGGCCTTGACCGCCTATAAAGGGAAAAAGGAGGTCCACAGTGAATTTGGGGAGATGGTGTTTACCCACTATGGAATTTCAGGGCCTATTGTGCTTTCCATGAGCAACTATGTGAATAGCATTAAGTCAAACCTTGCCCTGAAATTGGATCTCAAACCTGCATTGGATATCGAGAAGCTTGATGCTCGAATTATACGGGATTTCACCCAATTCAGCAACAAGCAGTTGAAGAATGCCTTGAATGATCTTTTGCCACAAAGACTTATACCATGGATCATAGAGGCCTCAGGATTACCAAGGAGGAAAGGGAAAGCCTTGTGTATGCACTTAAGAGATTCCCTCTTCATTTTAAAGGCTTCAGACCAATAGAGGAAGGGATTGTAACATCAGGAGGAATAAATGTGAAGGAGATAAATCCATCGACAATGGAGTCAAAAATCATACCAGGATTATACTTTGCAGGTGAGATACTTGATGTGGATGCACTTACAGGAGGATATAATCTCCAAATAGCCTATTCAACCGGATATTTGGCTGGAATAAATGTATAAATTGCTTGTTTATGTTACGTGTTTATTATATAATTATATAGGAGAGTTTGTTAACCTGTAGTATTATAAGAGGGCTATTACTGTAGATATGAATCCATTGTTGCTAAACTATGGATCAAGAGGAAGATTGAAGACGGAAACCATCTAAAATAGATAAGGTTATCAGCATGATTTTTTCTGCTACAATACATCCGGACCGAGCCTACTTTTGGGATTCATTTCCAGGGGATGTCATTAGTCTTTGGCCTGAAACACTACTGAATGCAAACCACCAATGGGTGGTTATTCTTTTTTTCGGAGGGCAGATTATGACCAGAAATTATTCAATTGCAATAGATGGACCTGCTGGAGCCGGCAAAAGCACAGTAGCTAAAATTGTAGCAAGTAAATTAAATTTTGAATACATCGATACAGGTGCCATGTACAGGGCTTACACCCTTAAGGTACTACAAAACAATCTCGATCCAAAGGATCAGGATGAGGTAAATTCTCTTCTTGATTCCACTGATATAGGTTTTTCAAATAATCATATCTATCTTGACGACAGGCTGGTGGATGATGAGATCAGGGATAACCGCATAAGCGATAATGTCTCCTACATTGCAAGCAGTAAGAAGGTACGGGAGAGAATGGTTTCGCTTCAACAGGAAATGGCATCAAGAAAATCAGTGGTAATGGATGGCCGGGATATAACAACTGTAGTTCTGCCCAATGCAGATTACAAGTTTTTTGTCACGGCTTCGGTTGAGGAAAGAGGTAGAAGAAGGTACCTGGAATTGATAAACAAGGGTGTTGACAATATCACTCTAGATGGAATCATTGAGGACATTCGGAAGCGTGATAATATTGACAGCACCAGAGAAGAATCACCTCTTACCAGGACTGAGGATTCAATCCTTGTGGATACAACCGATCTCAGCATTGAAGAAACTGTTGACCTAATTATCAACCTGGTAAAGGGGGGAAAATAGGATTGTTTTATTCATTGGTAAAGGCTATTGCCTTTGTAGTCTTCAACATCGTATTCAGAATAAAGATTGAAGGCAAACAAAACATTCCAGGTGATGGTAGACTTGTGCTGTGTTCAAATCACAAAAGTAATTGGGATCCTATGATCATTGCAGCCATGTTTCCAAGAAAAATATCCTGGATGGGGAAGAAGGAACTCTTCCAAAGCAAATTTCTTAGAGTGCCACTCAATTGGCTGGGTGTATTTCCTGTAGATCGACAGGTTGCCGATTTATCAGCTGTTAAGACAGCCTTGAGAATTTTAAAATCGGAGAAGGTATTGGGGATTTTCCCCGAAGGGACTAGAGTCAAGGAGTACAACCCGGAAAATGCAAAGGCAGGTGTGGCTTTACTTGCAATGAAATCTCAAGCACCCGTTCTACCGGTTTACATCGAGGGTACTTATAAATTGTTCAGCAGGCTTGATATCATAATAGGTGACCCTATTGAATATCACAAAAAATATACGGGCAGATTGAGCAACGAAGATTATGGCAATATTAGCCAGGAAATTCTGGCAAAGATATACAAGTTGGGAGGCTAGAAGTTGGAGATTATATTGGCAGAAAACGCAGGATTCTGTTTCGGCGTTGACAGAGCAGTCAAAATGACTGAGAATGAACTGTCACAGGGCGACAGCAATGTTTACTCCTACGGGCCGTTAATTCACAATCCACAGGCTGTCAAGGCTCTTGAAGACAAAGGACTTGAGACAATTGATGGATTCGGGAATATAAGTGATGAAAGAATAATTGTAAGGTCTCATGGCGTACCCCAAGATATCATCAATGAGATTGAAGAGTCAGGCTTACACCTTGTTGACTGTACATGTCCCTATGTAAAGGCTGTACACAGGAAGGTCCAAGAATACAATTCAAAGGGCTACAGCATTGTTATCATAGGGGATAGGAATCATCCTGAAGTGATTGGTATTAATGGCTGGTGTGGAAACAGTGCCTTTATCATTAATGACCTGGATGATGCCAAGGAGCTGCCGGAGATGGAAAGGGCCTGTGTAGTGTCACAGACCACAAACAGACTTGATAAGTTTCTGGAACTCAGCAGGATTGTTGATGAAAAATCAAAGGAGACTATTCTTTTCAACACAATCTGCAATGCTACTAAGCTTAGACAGGAAGCTGCTGAGAAAGTGGCAAAGAAGGTCGATGCAATGATTGTTATTGGTGGAAAACACAGCTCCAATACGATTAAATTGGCTGAAATAAGCAGTAGACACTGCAAAAATGTGTTTCATATAGAAACTATTGAAGAATTAGCTTTACAAAGGCTACAAAATTTTAATACAATAGGTATAACCGCAGGTGCTTCAACACCTGATTGGATAATTAAGGAGGCTGTTAAGGTAATGGAGAATTATAACAAAGATGAAATGATGGAAGCGATTGAGAGTTCCTTTAAAAGGATCAACAGAGGTGACGTTCTTAAGGGGACAGTGCTTTATGTAACAAACAACGAAGTAATGGTAAACATCAACTACAAAAGTGATGGAATAATCGACAAAAGCGAGATTTCCAAAGAGCAGGATGCAGATCCAAAAGAGCTGTTCAAAGTAGGAGATGAAATTGACGTATATGTAATGAAGCTTGATGACGGTGAAGGCAATGTTGTACTTTCAGCAAAAAGAGTTGACTTTATTAAAGACTGGGAAGTACTTGAAGAGTCCTACAAAAATGAAGAGGTTCTTGAAGTTAAGGTTCTTAACGCAGTTAAGGGAGGACTTACAGTACTTGTTAACGGTGTAAATGGATTTATGCCTGCATCACAAATTTCAATGAACTACGTATCAGACCTAAACCAGTTCAAGGGACAAACACTTAATGCAAAAATAATAGATTTTGATATTCAAAAAAGAAGAATGATTCTTTCAAGAAAAGCTGTTGAAAAGGTAGAGGTAGAGAAGCAGAGAGCTGAGCTTTGGGAGACAATTGAAGAAGGGAAAATGCTGACAGGAGTTGTACAAAGACTTACTGATTTCGGTGCATTTGTTGACCTTGGAGGCATTGACGGTCTAATTCACATATCAGATCTTGCATGGTTCAGGGTAAAGCATCCTTCAGAGGTATTGAAGGAAGGCGACAATGTTGAAGTTAAGGTTCTTGCCTTTGACAAGGAAAAGAACAGGATTTCACTTGGACTTAAGCAAACCACGGCAGAGCCTTGGGAGGTATTCCTTAAGGAATACAAGGTTGGAGACATCATAGATGGAGAGGTTGTCAACATACTTGACTTTGGAGCTTTTGTAAGGGTTATTAAGGGTGTGGATGGACTTCTACACGTTTCACAAATTTCAAAGGATCATGTTGAGAAGCCTTCAGACGTCTTAAAGGTAGGCGATAAGGTAACTGTTAAGATTACTGAGATCAATGAAGCTGACAAGAAAATCAGCCTAAGCGCAAAGGACGCAGTTGAGTCTGATGAACCAGCTGAAGAGGCACCTGCTGTTGAGGAAGAAGCTGAAGAGACCTATGAACAAGATGATTTCAACACAAGCGTTGAGGAGCTGACAAAGGAAGACTAATATCTCAAAATAGAAGAGACTAAATGGGTTAAATTAAATTTAACCCATTTTTTTGAATAAAATACGAGGAGGTTAATCCATGGAAACCAAGGATCTACTGGAGATACTGTCTAATGGGAATGGTGTCTCAGGATTTGAATTTAACCTTAAGAACGAAATAATCGATGCATTTGAGAAGTACACGGATTCAGTCCAGATGGATAGATTGGGAAATATAATTGCACATAAGAAAGGCTCCGGTAATGGTGCTGTTAAAATACTGATGGCCGCCCACATGGATGAGATAGGGTTCATGGTTACGGATATAGATAAAAAGGGCTTTATACATTTCACAAATGTAGGTGGCATTGACCCACGAACAATATTGGCTCAAGAGGTGACCATACATGGTAAGGAGGATATTCTGGGATTAATAGGGTCCAAGCCTCCACATTTGCAGGACCAATCCGAACAGGAGAAATCAATCAAGATGGAGGACATGATAATCGATACAGGCTTTGACAAGGAAGCATTGTCAGAGATTGTATCAATTGGGGATTCCATTACCGTAAACAGAAAGATGGTCAGTCTTGTCAATAATCGCGTATCAGGTAAAGCAATGGATGATAGGGCAGGTGTTGCAGCTCTTTTTGAGACCATGAAGGAGCTTGAGAAAATCAACCACTATGCTGATGTATTTTTTGTTGCAACAATCCAGGAAGAGGTTACCATGGCAGGTGCTCTGACTGCAACCTATGGGATAAATCCCGACATTGGAATCGCAGTTGATGTTGGTTTTGGGAGGACGCCTGAGCTGAATAATTCAAATTCAATCGAAATGGGGGAGGGTCCAGGAATCACCCTTGGTGGGAATATACACCCTGGATTGAGAAAACGTTTGGTTACTGTTGCCAATGATTACAACGTTCCCATACAGACAGATGTCAGACCTGGACCAACCGGAACAGATGCAAGAGCGATCCAGATCACAAGGGAGGGAATCCCGGCATTGGTACTTTCCATTCCACTTAGGTACATGCATACATCTGTGGAGGTTCTCGATCTTAAGGATGTGTCACATACTGCTAAACTATTGGCATTTTTCAGTACTTCCATCAAAGAAAACGAAATGGAGGGATTATTATGCTTCTAAAGGCATTAACTGAGGCCTCCGGAGTATCAGGAAACGAAAAGGAAGTAAGGGATCTGATAAAGGATACTCTTGAGGGCTATGTTGACGAGATAAAGACAGACAGGATTGGAAACCTTATTGTTCACAAGAAGGGATCCAACCCAGGCGGGAAAAGACTTATGATTGCTGCACATATGGATGAGGTTGGTCTTCTCGTAAAAGACATTGACTCATCAGGCTTGATTAAATTTATGCCCGTTGGAGGCATTGATAAGCGGGTATTGGTATCAAAGGCCGTAAGTATTGGTGAAAAAAAGCTTCCAGGGGTAATCGGAGCCAAACCAATCCATCTCCAAAAAAGAAATGAATGGTCCAAGGTCTTGGATATAGATGACTTATATATTGATATTGGAGCCACCTCCAAGGAGGAGGCTGAAAAACATGTGTCCATAGGGGATTATGTGGCTTTTGACACTTCCTACAAGGAAATGGGAAATGGTACTATCAAGGCCAAAGCTCTGGATGACAGGGTAGGCTGCTCCATTCTCATAGATATCCTAAAATCAGATATAGATGCTGAGATATTTGGAGCATTCACTGTTATGGAAGAAGTTGGACTTGTGGGCGCAGGACCTGCTGCCTATCAGATCAAGCCTGATATGGCAATTGTTTTGGAGGGTACCCTGTGCTATGAAATAGACGAGCTGGATTCCCATCAAATGCCTACCATGCTGGGCAAGGGTCCAGCCATATCATTGATTGACAGAACCACAGTTTATGACAGGGCCTTAAGGGATCAGGTGGTAAGGATTGCAAAGAAGAATGAAATCCCTTATCAGTATAGAAAAACCTCCATGGGGGGGAATGACTCGGGTAAAATTCACATTACAGGTACAGGCTGTACAACCACAGGAATTTCTGTTCCTACCAGATACATTCACAGTCCCTTGTCCCTGATTAGCAAAACAGATTATGATAACACCTATAAGCTTGTAGAAGCTATTGTTAAAGAATTC
>CAYMHD010000100.1:0-7558 GCA_964390135.1 uncultured Gudongella sp.
TAGCTTTAAAATTGTGCACTGTGAATTGTGCATTGTGAATTAAAAAAGCCCTGACATTTTAAAATGTCAGGGATTTTTACTAGCCCGCTTTTGGTACGTCTTTTTTAATGCTGAAGCCTGTGAATCCATAGATGATTGCAACAACTGGATTGATCAGGTTCAGGAATGCATATGGCGCATATGCAAGTGGTGATACTAGAAGTACACTTGACATGTAGGCTCCACAGGTGTTCCATGGTATAAGTGCTGAGGTAAGAGTACCTCCATCCTCCAATGTTCTTGAAAGTAGTCTAGGCTCAAGACCCATCTCATCATAGGCATCCTTGTACATTCTACCTGGTATTACTATTGCAAGATACTGGTCAGCTGCAAGGATGTTGATTGCAATACTTGTAAGTATTGTTGCAGCAACAAGTGAACCAGTGTTGTTTGCAAGCTTCAGTATACCTGCCGCTATTGCTTGAAGCATTCCAGTTCTCTCCATGATACCTCCGAAGGTCATGGCAAGAAGTATCAGAGATACTGTCCACATCATACCGTCAAGTCCACCACGGTTAAGAAGCTCGTCTACCATTGCTACGCCACTGTCTATTTCAAATCCATAGTGTGCAGTGTTGATGATTGTTCCAAGATCTGAGCCCTGGAATACTGCTGCGAAGATTCCACCTACTACCGTACCTGCCATAAGTCCTGGAAGTGCAGGAACCTTCATAATGACAAGTGCTATTACTATAACCGGTGGAAGCAATAGAATTGGTGATATGTAAAAGTTAGCTGCTATTCCATCAAGTATAACATTTATGTTTGTTGTATCCAGCTCGCTTCCAGCATATCGTGCACCGATTATTCCATAAAGGATCAATGCTATTGTAAAGCTTGGTATTGTTGTCCAGAACATGTATTTGATATGCTCGAACAGTGTTGAACCTGCCATTGCCGGTGCAAGGTTTGTTGTATCTGACAGAGGTGATATCTTGTCTCCGAAGTATGCTCCGGATACAACTGCACCTGCCACTATGGCTGCTGGCATTCCAAGTCCCTGGCCTACTCCCATAAGAGCTATACCTACAGTTCCAGCTGTGGTCCATGAACTTCCAGTTGCCAATGAAACAATGGCACAAATGGCGGCCGTTGCAACAAGGAATATTCCAGGAGATAGAATCTGCAGACCGTAATAGATCATTGCAGGAACTGTTCCACTAAGAATCCATGATCCAACTACAGTACCGATAATCATAAGTATCAGTATGGCCTGCATTGACATCTGAATGGTCTCAATGGCTCCCTTCTCGATTTCACCCCAGGTGTATCCCAGGCTTACTATTCCCACCAATGCTGCAACAATGATTGCTATTAGTATCGGAATATGTGCGTCGGTACCAAGATAAACGATACCACTGAACAAAGATACTATTAGAACTAAGATAGGTATTAATGCGTGACCGATTGTTGCTTTTTTCTTTGTTTTCATATAAACCCCCCTATATGCTATTATCTGAATACGTTTCCACACCCAATGTGCTTTACGCTCAGATTTATTATAGATTACACTATTTCAGGAAAAATTTCAATCGTTTTCTGACAATTCAGATGGAATAGATGTAAAAAATTAGAGGGGTAGGGATACTTTATTCATCTGCCTGACCGCAGTCCTTCACTACCATCACGGTGGTTTTTGAATGCTGGATAACCTTGTGGGATACACTTCCAAGAATTGTCCTTGAAAAAACACCAAGACCCCTGCTGCCCATAACAATAAGGTCGAAGTCACCTTCTTCTGCAACATCGATTATTTCCTCTGCCACATCACCAGTCTTGTATATTGTCTCAACCTCACCGGGGTAATCCTTGAAATCCTCCAAAGCACTCACAAGCAGCTGCTTGCTAAGATCAATCCCATCCCTGACCGCATCGAATTTGAAGTCCATGTCAAGATATCTGATGCTGTCTATAATTGTAAGTATTGTAATGTGGGAATCAAAGGCCTTCCCCAGCTCCTTGGCCTTGAGCAAAGCCTTCTTGGAGCAGTCGGATCCGTCAATCGGTACAAGAATTTTTTTCATTGTCACACCTCCATGTGTATTTGCTATTCCATCCTTATATACCCAATATGATTCGAATAAATGTGATAATCATGAAAATCTACAAGATCACTATACCTGAAGGTCCAAATTTGCTATGATAAGTTAAATAGGTAAATCTGTTGACAGGAGGAATCAGAGTGAAGGAATTGATCCAGAAATACTACGATGAAATAATGGCCCTGAATGATTTTATGGCTGACAATCCGGAAATAGGTGGTGAGGAATACAAATCCTCAAAGAGGATGGTCCAGCTGCTTGCCAGCCACGGAATACCAGTGGAGTATCCCTTTGCAGGTATGGAGACAGCCTTTAGGGGGATAATCAACAAGGGAAAGGGAAGGAAGGCGGCAATACTTGTTGAATACGATGCCTTAAGGGGCCTGGGTCATGCCTGTGGTCATTGTGCAAGCGGGTCCATAAGCATCCTTGCTGCATTGGTACTGAACGAACTGAAGGATAGGATACCAGCTGAAATACATGTAATCGGAACTCCGGACGAGGAGATGCATGGTGGCAAGGTTCCAATGGTAAAATCCGGTGTGTTCAATGGTATGGATTTTGCACTTATGATCCACATGAGCAACAAGAATGCACTTTTTTCCAAATTTCTGGCACTGGATGCCTACAAGTTCACCTTCCATGGCAAGCCAGCACATGCATCAAGCATACCCTGGGAGGGAAGAAATGCATTGAACTCCATCAGGCTTTTCTTTGATGCCATGGATATGATGAGACAGCATCTTAAGGATGATGTTAGAGTACATGGATACATTGTCAATGGTGGTGACGCATCAAACATAGTTCCCCATTATACTGAAGCAGAGGTGCTTGTCAGGGCTGAAAAGAGGGAGTATCTTGACCAGATCAGCAAATGGGTAATGGACTGTGCCCAGGCAGCTGCCCTGGCAACCAGAACCTCCTGGAACGTTGAGGAAATTGGGGAGAAGTATGACAGCCTCTCAAGAAACACAAGGGGGGAAAAGTTATTGGAGGGAATCTACCAGGACCTGGGATTGACCCTTGTGGATACAAGCGATGAGACAGGCGGCTCATCTGATATTGGCAACGTGAGCAGCGTTTGCCCTGCCTTTCATCCATACATTGACATAGGTAAGGATCTTAATGCACATACAGAGGAATTTGCCTTTGCAATGAAAACAAAGAAAACCCACAGGGCAATCTCCCTTGGAGGGGAGATTGTTTCAAGATTTGTAATGGATGTCTACAATACTCCTGGAGCACTGGAGGAGATTCTAAAGGAACATGAGGGAGGCTTGAAGGATGAATAGGGTTGACTTGGTGGTTGTTTCAGATCACCTCTATACCATGACGGGAGATGGCGTGGGCTATATTGAAGATGGTGCCATGGCGATCGATAGGGGAAGGATTGTTGCAGTTGGAAGGAAGGACGAGATATCAAATGAGTATGAAGGTGAGAAGGTCCTTCAGCTTAGGAAAAAGGCTGTCTTCCCAGGCTTGATTGATGCCCATATGCACACGGGCTTTGGGATAATGAGAGGCTTGGCTCAGGATACGGGGAATTGGATGATGTACGGACTTCAGCCCTTTGATAATGTTTTGACCGAAAATGAACGTAATGCCGGCAGTAAGCTTGGTATTATTGAGGCGGTCAAGGCGGGCACCACGACCCTGGGTGACTACGAGACAAACATGGAGTTTGTTGCCGACTTCATCCACAAGCTGGGTGCCAGGGGAAACCTTACCTACATGATCCGGGAGGCTGAAAAGAGGGTCTACCAGCCTGGGGAGCTTTACCATTTCAACAGGGACCTAGGTGAAAGGGGGCTGCTTAGGAACCTGGAGCTTTATGATAAATGGCACAACAAGGATAATGGAAGGATAAAGGTCCTGTTCGGACCACAGGGGCCGGACTTTGTAGGCAGGGAGCTGCTGGAAAGAATCTATGACCTTGCAGAGGAAAGGGATACTTTGGTCCATATGCACACTCAGCAGGGTGACAGGGAGACCTACCAGGTCATGAAAAGATACGGTAGAAGACCCATAGAATGGCTCAGGGAGGAAGGATTACTTGGGGAAAGGCTGGTGGCGGTTCACCTGACAGACGCCAGGGATGATGAGGCCAAGGTGGTTGCCCAGAGCGGTGCAGGAATGATCCTTTGTCCAGGCTCCATAGGGATAATTGATGGAATCGTTCCACCGTCAGTGGCCTTTCAGGAAGCAGGGGGCAATGTGGCTTTAGGCTCGGATCAGGCTCCTGGAAACAACTGCCACAACATAATAAATGAAATGAAGCTTGCGGCACTTTTCAACAAGATTAAATACACAGATCCTGAGGTGATGCCGGCATGGAGAGCCTTGAGGATGGCCACAATTGAGGGAGCCAGGGCAATTGGTCTGGGAGATGTGGTTGGATCCCTTGAAGCTGGCAAAAGGGCGGACTTTATAGCAATAGATCTTGAGAAGCCATCCATGAGTCCGGTTTATTCCTATCCAATGAGAAACATGGTGCCTAACCTGGTCTACAGTGCCAGGGGAGATGAGGTATGCCTTTCAGCTGTTGAGGGGGAAATAATCTATCAGGATGGGAAATTCATGAACGTGGATGAAGATGAAATAATAGGTGAAGTTGGAGTGTATCCAGATTCAATAGGTAAAAGGGCATCTGGGGAGTTCTTCAGCATAAATGGAACAAATGCAGTGTTTATGAAGGAAGGAAAGCTTTAATTGATAGGACCCCTGAATCAGGGGTCCTTAAGTAATGGTTATTTAACAACGTGAACAGAGATAGGTGAGTGGCATACCACCTTGTGGGAGACCCCACCAAGAAGTGCTCTTGTGAATACTCCAAGGCCTCTGCTTCCCATGACTATAAGGTCATAATCACCCTCCTCTGCCATGGTGATGATTTCATTGGCAACATCGCCCATTCTGTAGGTTGATTTGACACCAAAGGGGTAATCCCCAATCTTTCCAGCCGCTTCCTCAAGCACATGTTGGCCGGCTTCAATGCTTGAATTGATCATATCCTGCTTGAAATCAACAGAGACAAACCTTCCACTATCGATAACAGTGACCAGTGTAAGCTCGGCTTCGTAGAATTTGCCTAGCTCTGCAGCTCTCTCAAGTGCCTTCATTGAGCATTCAGAACCGTCAATGGGTACAAGGATTTTTTTGGTCATGACTAACTCCTCCTTAATTAACCTTTTAAAATAACCTGGACATCACATTCTATGTTACCTAACATATACCCAGTATATAAAGCTTTAAATGACCGTTAACTAATTAATTAACGAAATAAGACATTTTTTTGGAGGACACCTGATAAACTAATGGAAATTGGTTTGTTGCAGCCATTGAGGGGTATCATTAACTGTGAATGATAAATAAACTACATGAAAACAAGGAGTGATCATATGTCAACACCTCACATTGGTGCAAAAAAGGGAGAAATAGCTGAAACCATACTGCTTCCAGGAGATCCATTGAGAGCAAAGTTCATTGCTGAAACCTTTCTTGAGAATCCTGTCCAGTTCAATGGAGTAAGGAATATGTTCGGCTACACTGGAACCTACAAGGGCAAGAGAATATCTGTTATGGGAACGGGCATGGGAGTTCCTTCAATTGGAATATACTCATATGAGCTTATTCATTTCTACGGGGTCAAGAACCTTATAAGGGTTGGATCCTGCGGAGCATACCAGAAGGATCTCAAGCTTTATGATGTAATATTTGCAATGGGCGCCAGCACAAATTCAAGCTATGCCGAACAATACAAGCTGCCAGGTACTTACTCTGCAATTGCATCCTGGGACCTTTTGAAAAAGGCAACAACAATCGCAGAGGAAAAGGGAATTCCATATCATGTTGGAAACATCCTTACAAGCGATGTCTTTTACACTGTGGACGACGAAGCTGGAAGCAAGTGGATCGATATGAACATACTTGCGGTTGAGATGGAATCCTACGCGCTATATGCAAATGCAGCCTATGCGGGGGTAAATGCACTCACAATCCTTACGGTAAGCGATTCAATTGTCAACAAGGAAGAGACCACACCAGAGGAAAGGGAAAAGAGCTTTACTCAAATGATGGAAATAGCTCTGGAGCTTGCTGAATAAGACAACTGTAAACTTAAGGGACCTTCCAGCTGGAGGGTCCTGGGTGTTTTAAAGGGAGGTTTGGGATGAAAAAGAGGAATGTGTTGATTGATTGTGATCCAGGTGTGGACGATGTAATGGCGCTCCTGTTGGCGCTTGCTAACCAGGACAGGTTAAATATTCTTGGAGTTACAACGGTTTCAGGAAACCAGACACTTGCAAAGGTCACCAAAAACCTAAGAAAGCTGTGGACCTTTCTTAGACTCGAGATTCCAGCTGCATGTGGAGCGGCCAAGCCCCTGATCAAGGACCCCCTTCACGGAGGGGAGATACATGGCGTGAGCGGAATGGACGGCTGGGAATTTCCAGCTCCGGTTTTTCAACTGGAATCAGACAATGGAATTGTATTTCTTATGGAGAAGATCATGGAGGCTGACGGCAGGGTTACCCTGATCCCAACCGGTCCCCTGACAAATATAGGCCTCTTGTTTTCAGTTTTTCCTGAAACAAAGGAAAGAATCGAGATGATTTCACTGATGGGAGGCTCCATATTTTCGGGAAACAGGACACCCTTTGCTGAATTCAACATCTATGCAGATCCAGAGGCAGCAAAGATAGTTTTTGATTCAGGGGTCCCAATTACAATGAGTGGACTTGAGGTTACCAACAAGGCTGCCATAAATGATGAAGAGATCAAGGAATTGATGGATTCTAACGGTCCCGTTTCCAGGATGGCCGGGAATCTGCTCCAGAACTACACCAATTTCCATAGAAGGAAGGGTCTTACAACCTATCCCCTTCATGATGTTGTAAGCGTGATGTATCTTCTCCATCCTGAAATGTTCAAGGGGGAGGACCATCGGGTTGAAATAGACACATCAATCGGGATCTACAGGGGAAGGACGGCAGCGGATACGGGAGAGCTTATGAAGCACGAGCCTCCAAATGCACACGTACTTATGGATGTGGACAGGGATGAATTTATGGGGACGTTTTTTGATGCTCTTAAGAAGCTGGATGAATCAGTGAACAAAGAACAGTGAGTATCATTTAAATATTGGGCTGATTCAATAGGAAAGTCTCGGCAACGATTTTCTCTCGGACCGCTCGAGGCCGCTTGGCCAGGTAATGTCCTCGAAAAATGTTCCCTTCGACTTTCCGTTTGTCGGTATTGCTATTATAATGCACAATTACAAAAGCAAAAAACTAGGGTCCAAGATCCTTCGTTACACTCAGGACGACATATTTTGTCACTCTGAGTAGCGCGAAGAGTCCTGGACCCTTTAGTTTTGTCTAAGCTATAAAAGACTCCTCAGTGAACCTCAGGATCAAAACTGCTGTTCACTCGAAAGGTGCTTTGGCAAGCAGTTCATATGAAAGAACGACTTTAAAATC
>CAYMHD010000101.1:0-7517 GCA_964390135.1 uncultured Gudongella sp.
AATACCATAACAACCTATAGTGATTGGAATGAGATACATCCGGGGGAACTCAGCAGTTTTACAGAAAATCAGCATAAGCTGGAAGAAATGGAGAAGCGAATGAATTCGAGCCTTTGGAAGGAGCTTATGCTAGAAAACTCACCTCTTAGGGCTGTTGTTAATGGGAGGCTAATATCTGTTCCTGAGGATTTCTATGACCATCTTATTCTTGGACGTATGCCTGAGGAGCCATTTGTAATGGGTAGATTGATCGGGAACATACTGGGAAGATATCCACTGGGGATAAGCGATGGATGGTTTGCAGGGAGAATTGAGAAAATGATTCGTGAAAAAAGATTGAGTATTGTTGGTGAAATGGACACAACCCATCCCTATGGGAAGGTACTTAAGAAAAACAAGGAGGCTTTTCGTGAGGACCAAAAATGTTATTGTTGAACCCTACAACCCAAAGTGGAAGGAAGAATTTGAGAGGCTTAAGTCATATTTTGTGAATCATGTTGGTAGCATGATTATTGGTATTGAGCATGTTGGCAGCACTTCTGTGGAGGGACTTTCCGCAAAGCCAATCATAGATTTGGATATGGTTATTGAGAACTATGATAGATTTGATGAGGTGAAAAAAATACTGGAGGACCTAGGCTATTACCATGAGGGAGACCTGGGTATCAAGGGAAGAGAAGCCTTTGAGTATGAAGGCAAGGAAGATTTTCTGACGCATCATCTCTATATATGCCCAAAGGATTCACAGGCCCTTAGGAATCATCTGGTCTTTAGAGATCATCTCAGAAAGAATACATACGACAGGGAAAGGTATGGTCAGGTGAAGTTAAAGGCTGCTCTTGATTATCCAAGGGACATCGATGGCTACATGGAAGCGAAGAGTCATGTGATATTAGAGATATATGAAAAGCTGGGGCTTGAGGTACAATAGTGGAGGCAATTATGAAGCTTGTAATTAAGAGATTTGAGGAACTTACAACGGAAGAACTCTACAGGATACTCAAGGTTAGGTTTGAGGTGTTCATCGTGGAGCAGGATTGCATCTATCCTGAGATTGATGGCAAGGACCAGCATTCATACCATGTGTATCTGGAGGATGAAACTGGTATCAAGGCATACTTAAGGGTGGTTGACAGGGGAATTTCACATGAGGAGGTTTCAATTGGTCGTGTCTTGACAACTGAAAGGGGAATCGGACTTGGCAACAGGATCCTTTCAGAGGGTATAAGGGTAGCTAGGGATAGGCTAAAGGCTGATAGGATAGCAATAGAGGCACAATCATATGCAAGGGAGTTCTATGAGAAGTTTGGATTCAGGCAGTCATCTGAAGAATATGTTGAGGACGGAATCCCGCATATGCAAATGATATTGGAATAGTTACCATATTGGATTGACTTAATTGGGGAGAGTGGATTCATTGAAGATCATATCGGTTAGGGAAAACCCAGAATACGAGAATTTGGCAATTGAATATTTTCAAAGAATATGGGCATCACCAGCAAGTATGAAGGTGTATGAGGATAGTATAGAGAGCTGTATTAATAGCAAAAGCCCTTTGCCACAGTGGTACCTCCTTATGAATGAGGATGAGATAATTGGCTGTGCAGGCTTGGTCACAAATGATTTCATCAGTCGCATGGATTTGTATCCTTGGGTTTGTGCAGTATACATAGAGGAGAAGCATCGGGGTAACAATTTTGGAGCTACACTGCTTGAAAAGGCAAAGCAGGATGCCAGAAAAGGAGGCTTTTCAAATCTTTACCTTTGTACCGACCATATTGGGTATTACGAAAAATATGGCTTTGAGCATATTGGGACAGGCTATCATCCCTGGGGGGATAGTTCCAGAATTTATTCCATAGAGGTCTAGTCTACCGGAGAGGGGGATTGAGAATGAATATTGAAGAGATTATAGTCAAATACGAAAATGATTTTTTTACAAAGACTTTCTGTGACGACAAAAGAAATCTTGACAAACGAATCCACAATGAATTTTTTGAAATCGGCAAATCCGGGCAGGTGTTCGATAAGAATACAATCATCAATTACCTTAGTAATCTTGACTCTGACAGAGATATAGACATTATTGATTTTAAGACCAAGGATTTGAAGAATGGTCTTATGATGGCAAACTATATTGCTGATGAGAAGGAGCTGGGAATCAACACACTCAGAACCTCCATATGGGTAATTGAGGATGGAGATTGGAAGCTGCTTTTTCATCAGGGTACAATAACCGAGCTGGATAGTCTTTAATTTTGTTTTGGTTTACTTGGAGGTGGTCAGAATCAAGTATGATTTGTCAGTCATGTCTGAAGAATATGCCAGGGAAATTTGCTCATGGGAGTATGATGGTGAGTATTCCGTTTACAATCTTTCGGACTGGGAGACCGTGGTCAGGAACAATTGGGATCTGGCAGTAAAGGAAAAGAGGGAATCCAACTTTCTATCGGTAACTAAGGACCAGGAGCTGGTTGCATACGGAGTAATAACAAATGTAGCCGGTACTGTAATCCTTGGAATCGGCTTAAAGCCTTCATTGTGTGGAAAAGGTCTGGGGAAGGAAATCATGATGCTCTTGATTGAGGAGGGAAAGGTCAGATTTCCCGAAACACCCATAGGCCTTGAAGTGAGGACCTTCAATAAGAGGGCCATTAGATGCTATGAAAGCATTGGATTTAAAATCAGAAAGAGATACCGCAGGGATACGCCCACAGTAAAGAAAGCGGAATTTTACTATATGGAGTATATGGAGTCAATTGTATGATTTGCATTGGAAAATCATATATCTTGAATGGAGAGGGGCATCATAATGACAGAGAGAATAGAAAAACATGGCGGCTGCTGAGGACCGGCTGAAGATGCAGGTATGCATCTTAGCATAAGTAACATGGAAAATTGCCAGGTATGTGGAAGTGTGCTTGAATACCACAATAAGATCAAAAAGCTGACCTGCCATCGCTGTGGTATTACTGAATATGCTAATATAAGCTGTTCAGATGGACACTATATTTGTGATAAGTGTCATGGTGCTGATGCATTCAATATAATTCTGGAACATGTTATCTTATCAGAGTCCAAGGATCCATTACACATAGCAGAAGAACTAATGAGTATGAAGAATGACGTTCCCATGCTTGGCTGCGAAAATGCCTGGATTGCTGGGGGCTCCTTGATGGCTGCCTTGAGGAATGAGGGATCGATTGAGATTCAGAATGATCAGATAGCTGAAGTTTTGAATAGAACCAGGAACCAGGCGATAGGAGGTTATTGTGGCCTTACAGGAGTTTGTGGAGTAGCTCCAGGCATAGGAGCGTGCTTTAGCGTTATTCTGGGTGCGGCGTGCCCCAAGAACATGGAAACTGCTACAACCATGAAGGTAGTTGGTCGGATCGTGAATGTTATTGCAGATGAAACGGGTCCATGCTGCTGCAAGAGTTTTGTCAGATCTTCCTTAAAGGAAGCTGTTGGAATGGTTAAAGAGTATCTTGATGTTGAGCTGCCTGGGCATGCTATGAAAATATCCTGTGACCATGTGAATCGTCATCCACATGGCTGTAGGGAAGAGAAGTGTAGTTATTGGAATCAGTGATATTGAAAGGAGGCGGAGCAGATTAAAGCAATCTGTTCCGCCTCCTTTCAATATCTAAAATCCCTTTACTTCTCTATCAGAATTTCTATATCACTGTTTTCCATAAGGCCATCCAGATACGCCATCTGCATTTCCTGGGTTTTCAGCTGGATAAGCTGGGTTGTAAGGTCATCCCGTATTTCTTCAAAAAGGGGAGGGGCCATCATTGCCATATCTTCCTTGGTCACTTCTTCGCCGGCAGCCTTACGTGCATCTATCTGGTCCTGAGCCTCCTGGACAAGCTCCAGGTAGTAATCCTCAACCTCTTTTTCAGTTACGGATACATCCCCAACCTGCTCATCAAACAGAGCCTTTACACTCATATCCTCCAGGATGATTTTCCTGAATTCCTCCTCTGAATAGAGGTTGTCTGAAAGAGCCTTCTGATATTCTTCCTCTGAGCCATAGCGATCCCTGAAGGAATCGATCTCTGCTTGTATTTCTTCCTCGCTGGGTGCAAATCCAAGCTCCTCTGCCTCCTGAGTCATGACCTCCACCTGTATCATCTGGTTAAGGACCTGGTCATTGATCCTTTCCTTGACAGTTTCTCCCATCTCACCTTCAAGACTTAGACCCTGCTGCTGGTAGCCGGCAATCATCCGTTGGACAGCCCTTTCATATGGGCCTTCATAAAGGTCAACCCCATTGACTGTTGCGATAGGATCTCCCAGCTCAAACTCACCACTGCCTGTGTCCTTGCCCTCTGAACAGGCTGAAAGAATAAGGACAAGAGATAGGATTATTATCAATTTACTTGATTTTCTGAACATAAGCATACTCCTTTCATAAAAGCTGCACTTATGGACAATACTACCATAAGAAGGAGTCCATTACAACGATTGATAGGAATATGACTAATCTTTAGTGGAACTTCAATTTTGAGCTCGATGCCTTAAAAAACTCACCCAACAAAAAAACGAGGCCAAGGCCCCGTTTTAAATGATCTGCTGAATCTAGTATGGTCTTTCCCTATATAACCTTATCTCCTCCGTAAGCAGTGGAAGTATCTCCAGGGCATCCCCAACAAGACCTATATTTGCAACACTGAATATTGCAGCCTCCGGGTCCTTGTTGATTGCAATGATGAAGTCTGACTTCTCCATTCCCGCCAGATGCTGAACAGCTCCTGAAATTCCACAGGCTATGTAGACCTTGGGTCTAACGGTTTTTCCCGTCTGACCAACCTGATGGTCCTTGCCGATGAAGCCCTTGTCAACGGCTCCCCTGGAGGCTCCAACCTCTGCCCCTATCATTTTGGCACATTCCTCCAGAACATGGAAGTTGTCACCGATGCCCCTTCCTCCGGAAAGGATGATATCCGCCTTTGTAATATCCACCGCCATGTTGTCCTTTTGCAGGACTTCAATAAGCTTAACCTTGTCCTCGATATGGTCTATACTGACCTCTCTCCTGTCAAACTGGAAGTCTCTATCCATATCTCTGTGTACAGGCTCCATAACACCTGGCCTTATGGTTGTCATCTGGGGCCTCTTGGTCTCATTAATGATTGTACCAAATAGGTTTCCTCCAAAGGCTGGTCTTGTTACATATAAAAGTGCCGAATCCTTGTTTTCAGGGTCAAAATCAAGCTTTGTGGCATCGGCTGTAAGTCCTGTGTCACACCTTGCTGCGATTCTTGGGGCAAGGTCCCTACCAAGGACTGTTGCCGGTATAAGGATGATATCAGGCTTGTCATTCTTTATAACATCCATAAACAGCTCAGTGTAGATTTCAGTGCTGTAGTGCTTAAGCTTTTCATTATGCAAAAAGATCACCTTATCTGCACCATATTGTCCGGCCATTCTTGCAAGCTCATCCGGATGGTCTCCAATAACAACACCAACCACCTTGTAGTCAAGGGATGGTCTGTCCTTGACCAGTCTTACTGCCTCTCCAAGCAGCTCGAGGGATGAATCGTGGATCTTGTTTTCACGCTCCTCGCAGAAGACATATATATCTTTGTATTCAGCTATGTTCATATTCAATCCCTCCTTATTTTCCAATAAAGTTCATATCCATAAGTATCTCTGCAACCTTTCGTGCAGATGCCTTGCCATCCAGATTAAGTATATCTGAGTTTGAGTGGACCTCCTTGGTGAAGGTCTTCTTTACCTTTGTGGGTGATCCCTTCAGACCGATTATTGTGGGATCGATATTCAGGTCATCAAAGGTCTTTATGGTGATGTCCTTTTCAAATGCATGGCTGATCCCATTTACTCTCATATACCTTGGCTTGGCTATGGTGCTAAGGGTTGTAATTACACATGGAAGAGAACACTCAAGCACCTCGTAGTTGTTCTCAAGAGCCTTTTTGACAAGTATCTTCTCCTTAGAGAAGTCCAGGACATCGTCAACGTAGGATATCTGTGGTAGACCAAGCTTTTCAGCTGTCTGTGGTCCCACCTGGGCAGTATCTCCATCAATTGCCTGTCTGCCTGCTATTATAAGGTCAAAGTCCACCTGCTTGATAAATGCCGCCAATGTATTTGAGGTTGCCCAGGTGTCTGCACCTGAGAACTTCCTGTCAGTCAATAGGACTGCATCGTCTGCACCCATTGCATAGAGCTCCCTGAGCATGTTCTCAGCCTGGGGAGGACCCATGGTAACTGCGGTAACCTTGGCACCGTACTGGTCCTTCAGTCTAAGTGCAACCTCCATGCCTGCCAGGTCATCAGGGTTTGTGATTGTTGGGACGCCCTCCCTTATAAGAGTTCCCTTTTCCTTATCTATTTTCATTTCCGTAGTATCCGGAACCTGCTTCAACAATACAAGTATATTCATGACACACCTCCGTTATCTTAAGATTTTGCTTGCAATAACCATCTTCTGTACCTCGGAAGTACCCTCGTAGATTTCAGTGATCTTGGCATCCCTGAACATCCTCTCAACCGGGTAATCCCTTGTATAGCCGTATCCGCCGTGAAGCTGGATGGACTTGGTTGTCACCTCCATGGCAACCTCTGATGCGAACAGCTTGGCCATTGCAGCCTCGGAGCTGTAGTTCCTGTTCATGTCCTTCATGTAAGCGGCCCTGTAGACAAGCAGTCTTGCTGCATCAATCTTAGTCTGCAGATCAGCTATTGTAAACTGTGTGTTTTGGAAAGCTGAAATCGGTCTTCCAAACTGCTTTCTTTCCTTTGTATACTTTACAGCCTGGTCAAGGGCTCCCTGAGCTATTCCAAGGGCCTGGGCGGCTATTCCTATCCTACCACCATCAAGGGTTGACATGGCTATCATAAAGCCTTTTCCCTCCGGTCCAAGTAGATTTTCCTTTGGTACCATAACATCCTTGAATATCAGCTCTGTTGTGGAGCTGCCTTTGATTCCAAGCTTGTGCTCGGTCTTGCCGATGGAGAAGCCCTCCATGTCCTTTTCCATTATAAAGGCTGATATTCCTCTATTTCCCTTGGCCTTGTCAGTCATTGCAAATACAACATAGGTATCAGCATAACCTCCGTTAGTTATAAATATCTTGGTTCCGTTGATCCTGTAGTGATCACCTTCATCAACTGCAACCGTCTGCTGCATGGCTGCATCGGTTCCAGCGTTTGGTTCCGTGAGACCGAAAGCACCAAGCTTTTGTCCACTTGCAAGGGGTACAAGGTATTTTTGTCTTTGTTCTTCGGTTCCATATGTATATATTGGGTTGCATGCCAGTGATGTATGTGCGGAAACTATAACCCCTGTTGTTCCGCAAACCTTGGACAATTCCTCAACAGCCAGTATGTAGGACAGATTGTCCCCGTCTCCACCGCCGTATTTGCTCTCAAAGGGGATTCCAAGCATTCCTATTTCACTCATTTTCTTGACTGTTTCCTCTGGGAATCTTTCCTCTTCATCCACCTCTGCCGCTATTGGTTCAACCTCATTGATTGCAAATTCCCTG
>CAYMHD010000102.1:0-3469 GCA_964390135.1 uncultured Gudongella sp.
ATAGTCCCTGACGCTTCCCATTTCTTCGAAAACATATCATTCGCTCCGGTAATAATAGTATATGTGAGTTGGAGCATCCAAAAGCTTGGAACTTTTAAGGATGAATTCCTTGTCTCCTCCAAGTACCGCAAGAAGGACTCTTTCCATATGTCTCCTGAATATCTGTAGCCTTTCATCAGCACTGTATTTGCTCCTCTCGCATTCAAGAGGGCAGGAGACCTTGAATACATACACGTCGTTAACCAGATTCCAATCTGCAACCACCTCATCCCTGTGGCAGCAATACTGGTCCTCGGCATATTTGTTATCAACAAAGAGAAACCTCATGCCTGTCTCATCAGAATGGGTGAGAGTATATTTCCTGTCAAGTGGATCCTCCACATTATTTCTGATGCTGACCTGTAGCTTATGCATTCTTTGCCTCCCTGATTTGTCGACCTGGATTGCAGCACATGGCTTCAAGCTTTCTAGGCATGACCTTCATGGCAAGCAGAGATCCTGCAAGTCCTATCAAATATACTGAAACAGCACTGATTATAAGAGCCCATGGTCCGGTGAATATGTAGCGTGCACTTTCTGTCATATAGGTTACAACAAAAAATGTTCCGATGATTCCTCCAGCGGAGTACACTGGAGCGCAAAGTGCTATCTTTAGATTGGAATCATATTTTTTTACAAACAGAAGCAATGCCAGATCCGCTAGAACTCCTCCAATTATTACTGCAATACTCATGAATACTGTTGTAACGCCCATCATTATGGCTCCATAACCCAATGCGAAGAGGGTCATTGTCCCAGGTTTCTTGGTTCTGTAAAGCATAACAGCCATAAGAAAGCTGTAGAAAGGTGCATTGACAATACCTCTTGAGAACGGAAGGACTCCATGGAGAACCCCCAAAACCTTACCTAGAACTACTGCAATGGCGATACAGATTGCTATTGATGTTATGTCCTTCACACTCATGTTCCATTTCATTGATAATCAGCTCCTTCCTCAAGATCCAAGAGACAATACGGATCAGCCTCAAGCCAATCTCCTGTTGCAGAATAGGCCCTAGCCCTGCAACCTCCACAAATTGCTATGTACTTGCAGCTTCCGCACTTGCCCTTGTACTGGGTGAAATCCCTTAGCTTGTTGAAAACCTCATTGTGGTGCCAGATTTCGTCAAATGGTCTCTCCCTAATGCTGTCAACCTTGACCGGTGTGTATGGGCAGATATGAACATCTCCGTTTGGTAGGATCGAGCAGTAGCTAATTCCCGCAATGCATCCTCGTCCACCCACTGAGGGTATATCCTTGAACATGGCTTCAACCTTGTATTGAGGTGCACAGGTGGGTTTGACTCTGACGTCAATTTTCTTGTCAAGGATCCTGTTGATGGTATCCTTGTATTCTTTTTTGTTCAGCTGTGTGGCTTCAATGTTTTTGCCTCTGCCAACATCAACCAGAAAAAGCATATGACAGCTTGAAGCTCCGGTTGCATTTGCATACTCCATTACAGAATCAATATGGTCCAGATTGTATTTGCTGATTGTACAGTTTACCTGTACCTTTATCCCATTGTCAATACAGTGGTTAACTCCTGCCCTTGCTCTGGAAAGAGCATTTTCAGCTCCCCTGAAATAGTTATGTATGTCCGGGTACAGGCTGTCTATGCTTATGGCAATGGCATCCAACCCAGCCGCCTTAAGTTCTTTGGCAAGGTCATCGGTGACAAGCGTTCCATTACTTCCCATCAAGGGTGTCATTCCAATGGACTTGGCATATTGAACCAACTCAATTATATCCGGCCTCATCAGGGGTTCTCCTCCGCTAAAGACTATAATCTCCAATCCTGCTTTCCTGATCTGGTCCAGGAGGCTTTTCCCCTCTTCCGTTGTAAGTTCATCCTTTATTATTTCATCAGGACTTGATTCACGGTAGCAGTGTTTACAAAAAAGATTACATCTCTTTGTTACATTCCAGGAAATGTGATTCATGTTTTTTGAATGCTTCATCTTATATCAACCTCCTTTGAAGGAACTAATCATTGACTTAAGTTTAACATTTAAACAATTTAAAGTAAACATATGTCATCTATATCATATGATTTGGGACTTTTGGTACATTGCAGGTATAAATGGCAGATACCATCAATTGGGTATAAGTAAACGGAAAGAGTTTGTAGGAAAGGTATCTGATGGAACAGGAGGTAGTTATGTTCAAGGATAGGGTTGTTGTAATAACGGGTGGAGCCAATGGCATTGGAATGAGAATAGCCAGTGATTTCAGAGAAAAGGGTGCAAGGGTCTGTGTAGTTGACAAGGAGGACAATGATTACTTTGTTGGGGATATCTCACAGGAGTCTGTATTGAGGGAATTTGCAAACAAGGTAATAAATGAGCATGGAAAGGTTGATTTTTTGATCAACAATGCCTGTCTTTCAAAGGGTGGAATTTTCAGCTGTGATTATGAGGATTTCAATTATGTTCTAAAAACCGGAGTCACAGCACCCTTCATGCTTGCAAAGCTGTTTATGGATCACTTTGCTGAGGATGGAGCTATTGTGAACATATCCTCCACAAGGGATAGGATGAGTCAAAGGGATACGGAAAGCTACACAGCAGCAAAGGGTGGAATAGCTGCCCTTACCCATGGACTTGCTGTGAGCCTTTCCGGAAGAATAAGGGTGAATTCCATAAGTCCAGGCTGGATTGAAACAGGTGATTTGGAATATTCCGGACCCAATAATTCTCAGCATCCTGCTGGCAGGGTAGGAAGGCCCGAGGATATCTCCAATATGGTCATGTATCTCTGTAGTGATGCCGCCAGCTTTATGACAGGGGAGAATATAACCATAGATGGTGGTATGACAAGACTTATGATTTATCATAACGACAAGGGCTGGATATACCGGGAGTAAGGCATTAGCTGGGTATGGTTTTGAAATCTAAATGTAATAGTAGCAAGTCCACAATAGGGTATATTATTAGTGGATAAAGATAAAATCCGGTGGCTTGGATTGCAGGGTAAAAATGGACGCCTAATCCCTGCATGAGCCAGTAGCGTAACCGACCCTAGCTGGTCGGTTTTTTGTATGAAAGGGGAGAGTGAAAATGAAATCTAGGACGATGGTAGCTGTGATCCTTAGCGTTCTGATGGTTGCAGTTCCTGCCATGGGAGCCATGGAGGTGCCAATGAACCAGAATCAGGTTCAGGATAGGGACAGGGTTCAGACCAATATCAGTGAAGCTGAACAGGAACAGATCAGACTTGAAATCAACAGGAGACTTAGGATAGATGGGTCTGCCCTGGAGCAGATGAAGCTCCGTCAGCAGGAGCAGACACAAAACCGGTTCATGGACCTTGAGAACCACTGGTCGAAAGAGGAGGTCGGGCAATCCTATAACTGGGGATTTGTCAACGGTTATCCTGACGGAGGCTTCAGGCCTGAGGGGATTATCTCAGGGGCAGAGGGCATACTGATGC
>CAYMHD010000102.1:3479-7481 GCA_964390135.1 uncultured Gudongella sp.
GGCGCTGGAGGCGCATTTCACGCCCGAGGAACAGGTGAAGCTGACCCTGATGATGTGGACTGGGATATGGTCCCTGAGTGGGCAAGAGAGCAGATTCGAGAAGAGCTTGCCCTTAAGATTGCAACTCAGAGTCATCTGTATGGAGAAAGTCAACTGAACAGGCTTCAGTTTGCAGTCATGCTGGCAAAAGCAATGGGAATCGAGGAAGGTATGCCACCTGAAGACGCAGTGGTATTCATGGATGATGAAGGAATTCCACCTGCTGAATTGGGGTATCTCTACAGGTTGAGAGCCCTGGGGATCATTCAGGGGAATGAAGGAAACTTCATGGGACAGAAGCAATTGACAAGGGCTGAGGCAGCTGCAATGATGAACAGGGTGATGCTAATGCTTAAGGCAGCTCCAACAGAATACTTTTATGAGCCTGATATGCTTACCGTGATGCTGCAGGAGAACCCCACAACTGGATACGGCTGGGTTGTGGAGTTTGAAGAAGGAAACATTCTGAAGATAGATTCAGATGAGTTTGTTCCATTTGCAGTGGCGCCAGATGTTGTGGGTTCAGGGGGAGAGAGGACTTGGGTATTTACCCCTATTGAATCCGGGACCGAAGAGTTGACCTTCATCTATTACAGAAGCTGGGAAAGCAAGGACTTGGCAATTGAAACCAGATCGTTGACTGTTGTGGTGGATGAGAACATGGAAATAACCGATGTAAGATAAAAATAGGAACCTCACTTAAGATATTCCCCTTTTTTGGAGAATATCTTTTTTCTTTGCACAAAAATAACACCTTGGAAGTAATGCAAACACTATTTTAATGCCTCCTGAGATAAGATTAGGGTGAGGGGAGGTCTTATCTATGGAAGTATTGGCTGTAGGCTCCATAATTGCATTGATGATCCTGGGATATTTTCTGATGGATAGGATAGACATGTTTTTTGTGAAAAATACTGAGACCTTTGAAAAAATCCCATTGGATAGAAGGACAATACTTATATATGCGGATGATGGATCGGATGAGGAATTATGTCAGATGTTTGAAAAAATGCTGTTTTCATATTATCTGATTGATGATTCAAATATTCCTGATAACATAGAATTCAGCACATTCTTTGCATTGTCCCATGATGATGCAGAAAATCTTTTCCTGTGCAGACAGGTAAGGAGGAAAAACAACAATACATGGGTTGCAGCCAGGTAGAATGACTCTATGCCGACATATACAGGAAGGTCGGGGTTAACAAGGTAATAACAGGGAACATAACCCAGGATAGAATAGTTGAATCCCTCAAGGGGGTGACCTTGAATGGTTAGGATAACCAGACTTGGAGCAAAGCAGACTCTGGCTGTTGGTTTTGTGGTAATAATCCTTACGGGAGCTCTTCTTCTGATGCTTCCCGCTGCAAACAAGAGCGGTGAGTTCCTGCCGTTTCTTGATGCATTATTCACTGCAACATCAGCAACCTGTGTCACTGGCCTTGTGGTCTATGATACCTGGTCCCAGTTTACAACTTTTGGTCAGGTGGTGATTCTCATACTTATCCAGATAGGTGGTCTGGGATTTATGACTATTGCAATCCTTTTTTCAATGGTTCTTGGAAAGAGAATCGGCCTAAGGGAAAGGTCCTTTGCCATGGAAGCTGTAAATTCATTGCAGATAAGTGGGGTGGTAAGGCTTGTTAAGCATATCCTCGTAGGAACCTTGATTTTCGAATTCATAGGAGCCCTTATCCTTGCGACCAGGTTTTATGATGTATTTGGAGATACACGTGCAATCTGGTTCGGAATCTTTCACTCTGTGTCTGCATTCTGTAATGCCGGCTTTGATCTTATGGGTAGCATGGAGCCATACTCCAGCCTGACAGGCTTTTCATCCGACCTGACGGTAAACATAACAATAATGGCCTTGATAGTCACAGGAGGTATAGGCTTCGTAATCTGGGAGGATCTCTTTGTAAACAGATTCAGGTTTAGGAAATACAATCTTCATACTAAAACAGTACTTGTATCGACAGCTGCAATGATAATAATTTCCACTGCAATGTTCTTAGTCATTGAAAAGGATGCCACATTAAAAGGACTGGAGACAGGCGAGAGAATTCTGGCAGCCTTCTTCCACTCCGTCACTCCAAGGACTGCGGGCTTTAACACAACTGATACAGGTTCACTGAGTGAAGCAGGTACAATGCTTACAATGTTTCTTATGTTTATTGGTGCAAGCCCCGGTTCAACTGCAGGAGGAATCAAGATAACAACCTTTGTTGTTATTGTCCTTTCCGTTATAACACATTTCAGGAAATGTGAGGATGTAAATGTGTTCAACAGAAGACTTGATGCGAGGGTTGTTAAACGTGCATATTTTAGCGTAACCTACTATTCAATAATGGTCCTGGCAGGGTGTTTCTTGATTGTGGCAAACCAGGGGATGCCAATCAAGGAAGCCATGTTTGAGACCCTTTCGGCAATTGGTACGGTGGGACTTTCAACTGGTATAACCAGGGAGCTGTCAACCTTTTCAAGAATCGTAGTGGTCATACTGATGTATACTGGGAGGTTGGGAAGCCTGACAGTATTCATGGCAGTGACTGAAAAGAGAAACATAAGAAAAACAAAGAATCCAATGGAAAAAATAATAATAGGATAGGAGTGTTATCATGAAATCCATGATGGTAATAGGTTTAGGAAGATTTGGCACCCATTTGGCCATAAAGCTGGCAGAGCTGGGAAATGAGGTTATGGTTGTTGATACTGATGAAGAGTCTGTAGACAAGATAGCTCACCTTGTTACCAAGGCTCAGATAGGAGACTGCAAGGACGAGGATGTTCTAAGATCTCTTGGTGTCAGCAATTTTGACATCTGTTTTGTATGTATAAGTGAAAACTTCCAATCATCCTTGGAGATAACATCGCTCTTAAAGGACCTGGGGGCGCCATATGTAATATCAAAGACTGACAGGGATATACATGCAAAATTTTTGCTTAAGATAGGTGCGGATGATGTGGTTTATCCTGAAAGGGACATGGCACAGAGAACTGCTGTAAAATACAGTTCCAGACTTGCACTGGATTATATTGAGCTGACGGAGGAATATGCCATATCAGAGATTCTTGTTCCTGAAGGCTGGAGGGAGAAAACCATCACAGAGCTTAGTGTAAGATCTGTTTACAATGTCAATGTAATTGGTTTTAAGATCAATAGTCATGTGACCCCAATGATAGATGCAGGATATACCTTCACCGGTGAGGAGCATATTCTCATTGCTGGAAGCAAAAAAGATATACTAAGATTGATGGAAAAGAAATAAGGTAATGGTATACTGTAAATGAGGAGTTGATTTTATGGTATTGCCAACAAAGTCAGGGAGACAGGGAAACTGGCTCAAGACAACAATCATAATTGGTATATCCATCCTTGGATCATTGGGGATAAGCTATCTGGGAGTTGCCAAGGAGAGCATAATCATGCTGTTTTTGCTTGGTGTAATATTTTCAACCATTGTAACCAGCAGCTCAATGTGGGGAATCATAACCTCTGTGGTGAGCATGATGGCCATGAATTTCCTCTTTACAGAGCCCAGGTATACCTTTGTAATCTATGACAGCGGTGACCTGGTATTGCTACTCTTCTTTCTTATAACCGCAGTTGTATCAGGGACCATAACCTCACGGCTTCAACAGGAAATCCAGCTTGCTGAAAAGAATGAGCGAACCACACAGGTTCTTTATAAAATCGCATCAGGCTTCATTGCCATAAGTGGTGAAAGAGAAATAATAAATAGGGCGGGTTATTTTATTGAAAGGTATACTGGATTAAAAAGTGAGATAATAATCTATGAGGATGAAAAAGATCAGGAGAATGCTGTAGGTGTAAACAGGGATTTTTTCATAAAGAGCTCTGAAGGAATACTAGGGAAAATTAGGATTGCAGAACATGAAAATATAAAGGACAAGCAGACTGAAATAATAATCCAATCCATTGCAACCCAGCTTGGAATAGCC
>CAYMHD010000103.1:0-7479 GCA_964390135.1 uncultured Gudongella sp.
TTATCTTCTCGAGGAAAGAATTCACCCAACGGTGGATGAAATATATGAGAGGCTGGGCAAGGAGATTTTGACCCTTTCAAAGACAACTGTCTACAATACCCTTAAGCTTCTTGTGGAAAAGGAATTGGCCAAGGCTATCAATATCGAGGGGAATGAGCTGAGATATGAAGCTGAACGTGGCTTTCACGGACACTTCAAATGTCAGGAATGTGATTCCATTTACGATATTGCCGTATCGGAGATTGCCTTTATGGATGATGTTGAAGGCTACCTGATCAATGAAGAGCAGGTTCTTATAACAGGCCTGTGCCCACAATGCAATAAGAGCAAATAAATTGTAATGATTTCAAAAAAGATACCCTTTTAGGGTATCTTTTTGTTTGGATAAAAAATCTCCCGGGTATAAGGATTTCACGGGCGTTAATTATGAAGCTAACATATATAGGAGGTTATTTAATGGAAAAGGTAAAGTTATCTATAGTGTACTACAGTGCAAATGGTGCCAACTACAAGATGGCCAGATGGGCTGAAGAGGCAGCGAAGGAAGCTGGAGCTGAGGTAAGGCTTGTAAAGGTTCCTGAGCTCATACCACAGGAGGTCATTGAAAAAAATCCTAAGATGAAGGAAATAGCTGAGCTGACCAAGGATGTTCCTTTAGCTTCATCTGATGACCTTGACTGGGCAGATGCAGTTATCTTTAGCACCGGAACCAGATTTGGAAATGTAACTTCTCAGATGAAGAATTTCATGGATATGCAGGGAGGTCTTTGGGCAGAGGGCAAGCTTGCCAACAAGGTTGTTTCAGCAATGTCATCAGCTCAGAACCCACATGGTGGGCAGGAGGGTACTATCAAGGCCATGTACTCCACCCTAATGCACTGGGGAGCAATAATTGTTCCAACAGGTTACACAGATGGATCAATATTTGCTGCCGGAGGGAACCCATACGGGACAAGTACAACTGTTTCCCAGGATGACGTTGAAGAAGCCGTTAAGCACCAGGCAAGAAGAACTATCCAGGTTGCCGATTGGATAAAAAAGGGCAAGCAAAGTTAAATAAATTAAAAAGATGATTCAAGGCATTAAGCCTGGGAATCATCTTTTTTTTCGTCCTTTTTATCTTCTTTATCTACAAATCTGTCATCCTTATTTTTTTTCTTGTCTTTCTTTTCCTTGGGGGGCCTTTCCGGTCCACTGACTATCCTCTTTATGATTTTGTAAAGCACTATGGCAACAATCAGAAGGACAAGAAGTCCTGGCAGGTTGTAGACCATAAATACCGCAAAGTTCTCAGCAGATACCCTGAACTGGTAGAGAGAATTCTCAAATGCATTCTGTATCCTTGTTAGGAATGGCGTTTCCTTGGTTTCAGTTGAGCTTATCTTTCCAACCTCAATAAGGGATATATGGAAGGTTGAATAGTCTATTCTGTCATCAAGGTTGACAAGGGTTGCCTTCAGGTCCTCCTTCTCGTAGATCACTTCACTCAGCTGATTTTCAAGAGCTATTATATCCTCTATCTCCTCGGCCCTTTCCAGCAGGGAAAGCAGCCTTTCCTCCTTGATTTCCAGAACCTTAAGTCTGGATTCCGTATCTGTATAGTATCTTGTCACATCCTCCTTTGAGGTGCTTTCAAGTGTCAAATTGCCAATCTGTGGAACAAGTCCCTTGAATTGGTTAACCTTGTCCCTGGGGATTCGGATTGCAAAGTCTCCCCTTTGAAACATCTGTGACTCATAATAGCTTGCATAGTATACATTGGAGCTTGATAGGTAACCCTGGCTTTCCTCCACAAGTGAATAGAGCTTTTCCAATGACTTGTCGAATTCAGTGGTTTCAAAGGTCATGTCAATTGTGGTAATGACCTTGTCAGGCTCAATGGATCCTGAAAAGCTTGGAGATCCCATTCCATTGTCACGTGGAGCTTCTCCGGCCTCTTCATAGGCAGGAGCCTGCGCTGCGGGTTCTTCAGCTGGATAGGGACCTGCACTGTCCTCCTGGCTTGCTATCATTGAGCCGCAGCCTCCAAGTAAGGACACGATCAAAAGCATTCCAAGAAGCAGACCTGTGAGTTTAAATCCATTCTTCATTAATCTCATCTCCTTTTGAGTAATTATACCCCAGAAAAATATCCAAAGTGATACAATCCGGTTACAATCAGGTTAAGAAAGACCTACAAAATGCCACCAGGGTATGTAAATGGCAAAAAGTGATATCAGAATTACAACCGTCAAAGCTATTCCTGTCCTTATGACCCGTTCCTGTGTGAAGAAGCCGTAGCCCTCACCAACAACCAGGTGGACGCTGTGAAAAGGCAGAATAAAATGTAGGGCCAGTGTAACAAAGACTATCAATGACATCAGGATAGGTGACATGATCCCCTCTGTAAGGAGTGCCATCCCTGGGAGTACAACTGACATTGTGGTTACAATGCTGCCTAGTACCATGTGAATGACCATTGATGCCAGTATCACGGCAAGAAGCATAAACAGGGAATATTCCTGTGGAAATATTGGCTTTAGCTCACCAAAAAGAATCTGGGCTGTACCACTTCCTGACATGACCGGACCGATGGAGAAGGTTGCTGTTAGGAAAATGAGCAGTGACCACTGTATGCTCCCAAGGTCCTTTAGTGAAAGGATCCTACCTAAGTACATAAGTATTATTCCAAAAAGGATGACATAAGTCCCTGGAATTGGATGCAGGTCTTCCAGAGCCCAGAAAATAAGTGGAACAAGCACAAGAATTAACCTTTTCAGATCATTTTTCTGCAGCTGGACGGAAGGCACCTTCTCACTTTTTTTTGAGTATCCTTTCAAATTTTTTTTATATACATAGCTAAAAACTGACAATAGAAAAAACAGATGTACAAGACCAGGGGGCAGAAAGAAAAGTGTCCATTGGTCAGGGCTTATTTGTATTCCCGACATGCTTATTAGGGCCGGGTTCATGATTATGTCTCCCTTGAGGAAGAATGTATTTGTAACTATGGCAATCAGAAAAACTCCCAAAAGAATCGGCTCCCTTGCATCATCCTCGATCTCTTCACCCATAAGGTATTCCCTGAATATAGTGCCCAGGAGGATAAGTCTTATAAAGGGTTGGGGTATTATAAAAATCATAATAAGTGAAATAAGCCAAACAGAAAAAAAGAGTCGAGGTAGGGAGGTTGCAAAGTATCCTATGTATGGCTTTAGAAGCTTGTCAATCAGCCTGCTCTTTACTATACCTTCTGAAAAAAGAAAGGATAGGACTATAAGCAGGAAGTTGTCGGAAAGGGGAAATGTAAAGACCCTCTCAAAGCTTGTATTGCCGAATAGGAGGAAGACCATTATTAGGAACAGGGAGGAATAGGTCCTTTCTACTGTCTTGTTTACCCAAAGGGTAAGGGTCAGAAGGAGGGCCGCAAGAACCACCGACTGGTCCATTGATAGACCAAGGGGTCTTGTGAGTAGAATCATCAATGGAACTATAAAACTAAGCAGCAGGTTTTTTGTTGTAGTGTTCATATTATCACCATCTTTTGTCGAGATTGGGTATCATGAATCATATCTTAATAATAGCATAAAATATGTAAATTTAGTCCGCATATGAAAAAATCATTCAAATCATGTTATAATACATACAGCAAATGAAAAGGAGACAGATATGATAAATAATAATGCAGGAACAAATAAGGGAAAGCAGGTTGTAATAGCCGCTGCCCTAATAAACTTTATGACAGGCATGATGTATGCATGGAGTATAATCAGCAAGGCCTTGGTTGAGACCCACGGCTGGAGCAGCAAGGAGGCATCACTTCCATACACCATCTTCACAATTGCATTCCCCCTTGCCATGGTGGTTTTCGGGAAGTTTCAGGATGAGAAGGGGCCAAGGATTTCTGGTCTTTTGGGAAGTATTCTTGTTGGACTTGGCTTTATACTCTCTGGAGTGTTTCTGGACCCGGTATTGATGCTTCTTACCATAGGTGTCATGGCTGGAGCAGGAGTAGGTATAATTACAATATCCACTGCACCTCCAGCAATAAAATGGTTCCATCCCAGCATGAAGGGAAAGATTACTGGAATTGTGGTTGCAGGTGTTGGCTTATCGGCGCTTTTGTATTCACCCTTGGGAACATACCTTGTGGGGACCGTTGGGGTTGCAAGAACACTTTTGTATATTGGTGTATTAGTTCTTTCGACAACACTCTTCCTTGCCCTGAAGCTGGAGAACCCTCCTGAAGGCTATGATTTTGATGGCTTCAAGGCCAAGGCTGACTACGTTCACTCCAAGGACATTCAATGGAGGGAAATGCTCAGGACAAGTGAGTTCTACAAGCTTTGGATAATGCTGGGACTGTCCTCGTCAGCTGGACTAATGGTAATATCCCACATATCAAGCATTGCAAATATCCAAAGCGGATGGCAGGCTGGATTTATCCTTGTAATGGTAATATCATTGTTCAACAGCTCGGGAAGAATTATCGGAGGAAGCATTTCAGACAGAATTGGAAGGATCAATACCATGAGGGTCTTGTTCCTGCTTCAGGCAGCCAATATGCTTCTTTTCAGAAATGCTGTCTCAGTACCTGTAATGGTAATTGCAGCAGCCATAGCAGGTCTTTGCTACGGAGCAGGCTTCTCTGTGTTCCCTGCAGCTGTTGGCGACTATTATGGAACAAGGTATTTTGGCTTCAACTACGGCCTGCTTTTCTCAGGCTGGGGGCTTGGAGGAATAATCGGACCAATGACTGGTGCAGCCATATATGATTCAACAGGTGCCTATGGACCAGCCTTCCTGGTGAGCTTTGGACTTCTATTGGTTTCATTCCTGATCACACTTACCTTTGGAAGCAGGAAAGCTATGGAGTAACTGAGAGGAGAACAGGCTATGAAGAAAACCTTAATTCTTCTTATTGCAGTGTTAATTGCGGGAGGCTATTCTAATGCCCAAGGGGTTTTCAATCAGAAAAGCAATCCCCTTAAGCTTCATATTGACTCAATTGTTGTGGATGGACACAATGACACAATGCTTAGGATAATAGATGAAACCAGCTGGCTTCCTCAGAGGGACATCAGGGAAAGGACTGATCTTCATGCTGATTTGTGGAAGCTTCGGGCAGGCAATATAAGCGTTCCATTTTTTGCAGCCTATTCATCGCCCTTCTACGGACATCCTGAAAAGAGCCTAAGCAGAACCCTGGCACTTTTCAACGCATTGTATTGGACTGAGAGGAACAATCCGGATATTCTGGAAATAGTATCAAGCTACGATGAAATTGAAAAGACCCTGCTGGAACGAAGAATTGCAGCTGTACCCACAATAGAAGGTGCATACTCCATAACGGATAGCAATTGGGAGGACCTGCTCCTGCAATACAGGGATCTGGGAGTTAAATCCATTGGATTCACCTGGAACTATTCCAATGATCTGGCAGAGGGGTTGTACAGTGCCTATGGAGACCGCAAGGGAACACCTAGTGAAAGCGGTCTTACGCCTCTTGGCATCCAAGTGCTTGAGCGGATGAACCAGCTTGGTATAATTGCTGATGTTAGTCACCTGTCCCAGAAAAGCTTTTGGGACGTTATAAGGAATACTAAAAGTCCGGTAATCGCTTCCCATTCTGGAGCGTATGGAGTTGTTGCTCACCCGAGAAATCTTGAGGACGATCAAATCGAAGCAATCGGAGATAATGGTGGAGTGATCGGGGTTGTATACCATGATGAATTTGCAGGCAAGCCGGGGAACACCTATGTAAAGGACATTGTGGACCATATGGAGCATATAATCGACCTTGTGGGAATCGAACATGTAGGGCTTGGCTCTGACTTTGACGGGGCATATCTACCTGTTGACCTGGAGGATGCCTCAAAGGTGTTCAGGATAACTGAGGAGCTGGCTGAAAGAGGCTATGCTGACATTGAGATAAAAAAGATTCTTGGTCTTAACATGCTAAGGGTCATAAAGGAAAATGACCAGATTGCTGAAGGCTGGTCCATGCCTGAAGGGGTCGGAATATCACCTGATTTCAGTATGGGAGAGGTGTTTGGAAACAATAGGCCTGTATTTTCTGCAGATATTGTAGGAAGCCATAAAGGTTTTGAGATTTATGGTGTAGTAGATGGATTAAGACACCCTGTTGAAATTGATAAAGGGAAGCTGATCTTGATTTCTGCAGCAGAGCTTACGGAGAAATTCCATGTGGTTACCTTTGTGGCAAATCATCCTGTCAGAGGAGAGCAGCGGACTACTAGAATCATATATATTAAAGAAAACTAAAAATCCCGGTTTCCCGGGATTTCTTAGTTCAGAAGATAATATAGTGCACTTGGATATAAAAGGTGTAGCAGTAGCAGCAGAAATGACAACAGGGCCATCCTCTTGTGCCAGGTAAAGAGGGATCTCTTCTTTAGTCTGTAGAAGCTTCCGCCAAGAAGGGCTGTAATGAAAATGGAAAGATACAGCAGACTTCCCGTATGAAGCCTGAAGCCTCCCATGGCAAGGTAGCCATGGACAAGGGCAAGTATTGCCAATGTTACACCAAGTGGCTTGTGAAGCCTTCTCAAGAATTTCATCGCATCCCTAAATCCCTTGCTTTTGGTCTTGAAAAATTTTCTGTTTAGAAATCCAAGAACATATGGCGAGAGGATCACTGCCAAAACAACTACATTAAGCCATCCCAATACTGAGTACATACAACACCCCCAAATTCATTATTCTTCCAGTGTCCCCACAACAGGCATTCTATCAAGAACTGAAACTCCATGAGGCGAAATTTCCTTGATCTCTTCGCTAAGGTCCTGTCCAGCCTGATATCCATTGTGACCACCTGCATCCCACATGTCGGAATCTGTTACGTCATAAACAACTCCGTCAACCGCTACATATGCATCCTGTCCATCAAGTCCGTCATACTCCGCAAGCTCCTCCAGGGTGAAAACCCTGTCCCCATCCTCTGCAGGTGCCTCTGATTCGTTTCCTGAGGAACAGCCAACAAGTGCCATGGCCGCAATCAGTACAAGAATCACTATGCTTAAATACTTCCTATTCATCATAATCACTCCTTCTTTTCTTCCAAGGGTTATATAATATATTACCCATATTGGCCTTAATCCCAACAAAAACTATAGGGATTGATGGAAAAGTTAATATTTGGCAATAAAACAACAAATACATGGACTTTTCATGGAATATCTCCGATTTGCTTCAATTATTGAGGTTTTTGGTGTAAAATAAAGAGGGAAAGCGGATTAGGGTATTAAAGGAATGGATGGTAGAGGCTATTACAATGGGGAGGTGTCCTGATGAGTTCAAATGTAAAGTTTATCAAGACCCATGAAATCAACCTTGATAATGTGAATGTTAGAAGAGCACATGAAGGTGATGAGGAAGGGGTATACAAGATTGCATGTACAGTCACAGAGGGGGAGAGGGATTCATACCAGGGCTTCCTTATTGACGACTACCACAAGTATCCAGAGTATTACATAGATC
>CAYMHD010000104.1:0-7382 GCA_964390135.1 uncultured Gudongella sp.
AGCCAACCAACCATCTGGATATCGATACAAGGGAGGTTCTTGAAAACACACTCCTGGATTTTGAAGGGACAATACTATTTGTATCCCACGACAGATACTTTGTGGAAAAGGTTTCTACGAGGATCATTGAGCTTGAGGAAGGGGGCTATGGGGAATATCCCTTTGGCTACAATGACTATCTTGAAAAGCGTAAAATGAAAAGACTTTTGGAGCACCAGAAGGAAAATTCAGAAAGCAAATCTGCTGAAAGAAAGAAAAAGCCTACCAGAAGACCGGACCATACACAGAAGATAGAGAGGCTTGAATTGGAAATCAAGGACAAGGAGAACCAGCTGGGGAATCTGATCAGCATGATGGAGGATAACAACGACAACCCTGATCAGCTGATGGAGCTTTATTCCCAGAAGGAGAAGCTGGAGGAAGAGATAATAAGAATTATGGGGGAATGGGAAGGTCTCCAGGAAAATCAAAGGAGGTAAATGATGGACTATACCACTATAGTTACAACTGTTAAGGATTTGATTGGAAGGGTTACTTTAAACCGCCCGGAAGCCAACAATACATTCAACATTCCAATGGCGGAGGAATTGAACCTGGCATTGATGGAGATGGACGAAAATTCTGATGTCAATGTTGTCGTAATCAATGCAAATGGAAGGAACTTCTGCACTGGTATAGACGTAAACTTTGTGGATGGCAAGGACATGGAAGAGTATCTTCGATGGGTGAGGCTGATGGAGAAGATGAACATTACAATTGCAAGGATGAAGAAGCCTGTGATTGCATCTGTCCATAAGATAGCGGTTGCAAATGGAATTGGGCTGGTGGCAGCCTGTGATCTGGCAATAGCTGCTGACAACGCCCTGTTTGGAGCAACTGCAATCAATGTTGGTCTGTTTTGCATGGGACCTGCAGTTCCCTTATACAAGAGTCTGGGTAGAAAAAGAACCCTTGAACTGATAATGACCGGAGACCTTGTAGATGCAGAGGAAGCTCTGAGGATTGGTCTTGTAAACAGGGTGGTAAAGGCTGATGAGCTGGAGGAGGAGACCAGGAGGTATGCGGCTAAGCTGGCAGCTAAAAGTCCCCTGGCCATGCAGCTGGGGAAAAGCTCCTTCTATCAGATGGAGGATTTGAGGTTTGAGGATGCCCTGGAGCTGACCAATTATCATTTTGCAACCCTTTGTACCACTGAGGAGGGGCAGGAGGGAGTAAGGGCCTTTCTGGAGAAAAGGGAGCCCAAATTCAATAAGTAGATTTTTTTAGCAATCAAAGCCCTTTCGGGAAAGTACACCCTTTGTGTAGTAATGCTTGATTTCCTGCATATCTGTCACCAGGTCAGCCATGTCTATAAGCTTCTGGGAAGCGTATCTGCCTGTCAGGACCACTTCAACCTGGGAATTCTTTCCTAAAACTGCGTCTATGACCTGGTTCTCATCCAGAAGACCCAGATATATTGCTATGATAACTTCATCAAGGATAATAAGGTCATACTTATCACTACTAAGGATCCCTGAGCATTTTTCAAGGGATTCCTTTGCTTTTTCGATATCCTCGGCACTTGGCTTTGAATGGATGTAGCAGCCGCTGCCAAGCTGCTCTATGACTATTTCCTCCAGATAATCTGATATTCCAGTTTCACTATACTTCATATCCTTGACAAACTGACCTATATAGACCTTCTTGCCAGCAAGAGCCGCCCTGATGGCAAGCCCAAAGGCCGCGGTTGTCTTTCCCTTGCCGTTTCCTGTATAGATGTGAATAAAACCATCTTGCATTTTAAAACCTCCTTTCAATGCTTCTTTGCTACATATACCCTTTTTCATGGGTTTTCTTTGGTTTGACAGGGAATTATTTGTTGGTTATACTTAACAAGGTAAAATATGATGACAGGGTGATATGATGGAAGCAATAGTAAGAAATCTTATAGAATTTTTATCCATAGAGCTGGCGGTCATGCTTACTGCAGCCATGCCAATAATTGAGCTTAGAGGAGCAATTCCAGTTGGAATTTCCCTGGGAATGAGCCCGCTGCACTCAACAATAGTCAGCTTTATTGGGAGCATGATACCAGTACCCTTTATACTCTTTACCATAAGACCGATATTCAATTATTTGAAGAAAACCAAGACCTTCAGAAGGCTGGTGGAGCATCTTACGGACAAATCCATCAACAACAACGGACACAGAATACAGAAGTACGGTGCATGGGCCCTTGTGGTGATAGTTGCAATTCCCTTGCCTGGAACTGGGGTATGGAGTGGAAGCCTTGCTGCAGCTCTTCTGGACATCAGATTCAAGTGGGCCTTTCCAGCAATACTCCTGGGAAACCTGATTGCAGCACTGATAATTGTAAGCATCAGCAAGGGATTTATGAATATTGTGGCATAGACAAAGGAGCTCTAAATCCGTTGGGGATTTACAGCTCCTGATTATTTTTTTAACCCTTTGCTTCTCCATCTGCTGAAAACTCTTCTGTAACCTTGTTTGCCTGTGACTTGAACTCTCCCAGTGCCTTGCCAAGGGATTTTCCAATCTCAGGAAGCTTTGAAGGTCCGAATATAACAAGAGCGATTGCAAGAATCAGAATCAGCTCAGGGGCTCCAAGTCTACCCATTAAGCCAAGGCCTCGTTAAGCAGCTCTACCATTTTTCTGGTAACCTCTCCTGTTACACCGGCGCATCTGCTCTTTCTTTCAGGATCTCCGTAAGCCACTCCTGTTTTCTCCATGAATTTTCCAACTGAGTCCTCGCATAGGGTTGAATCAGCTATTGTTGTAGGAAGATCAAGTCCCTCTGGTTGGTATGTTGGGAATTCAGCCCCTTTGTACCATTTTGACAACTCAGCCAAAAGTGCTTTTGATGTATCCTTGTCACATACAGTACCTATACATGCCGCTGCAACTCCAATACATCCGCAAAGGCTTGCCTGTCCGTAACCGCTTGCCGCTGATACGAATGCCATTGGTGGAATGTGGTCATATGGGTATCCAACTACGTCTGCCATTTCGCCGAAGAAACCTTCAGCAACGCCAACGCCTCAGCCACCCATTTCTTTATAGCCATTGAAGGCTCTTTCCTCTACTTTGGCTGGATCAAGCTTCTTGTAAGGATATGGCCATTCAGGAGCAGTGGTTGTATCTGCCGCAGCCTCTGGTGCCGCACATCCTGTCAATAATCCTCCAAGACCTCCCGTCACTGCAACTCCAGCTACAGTAACACCAACGCCCTTCATAAAATCCTTACGTGAAATTTGTTTGTTTTCTGACATTATGTATCCTCCCTTTGATAAATTGAAATGTATGTATCTAACACTGATAAGATTTTAACATACGTTTAGGTGTAAGGCAAGCCATAATGAGAAAAAAATAACAAATTTAGACCTCAATAAAAAATAATGGGAAGAAGGTCCTATGACCATCTCCCCATTACGAAAGAATCTATGCTTCTTTTTTATCCTCTGTAAACTCCTCTGTTACCTTGTTTGCCTGTGATTTGAACTCTCCTAGAGCCTTTCCAAGTGATTTCCCTATTTCTGGAAGCTTGGAAGGTCCAAATATAACAAGTGCAATGGCCAGGATAAGAATCAGCTCAGGTGCGCCGAGTCTTCCCATTATGCAAGCTCCGCATTAAGCATTTCTACAATCTTGCCTGTAACATCAGCTGCAGTACCTGCACATCTTGCCTTTCTTTCAGTTGAACCGTATTCAAATCCTGTAGCCTCCATGAATTCTCCAACTGAAACGTCGCATTGTACTGAACCTGCAATAGTTGTTTGAAGTTCATACTCTGGCTGGTACATTGGGAATTCAGCCGCCTTGTACCATTTTGAAAGCTCCGCAAGAAGTTTCTTAGATGTTTCTGCATCACATACTGATCCTATACATGCTGCTGCAACACCTACAGTACCGCAAAGACTAGCCTGTCCGTAACCACCTGCTGCAGTTATGAAAGCCTGAGGTGGTATGTGGTCAAATGGATATCCAACCACTGCTGCCAATTCACCGAAGAACCCTTCGGAACCTGCGATACCTCAGCCACCCTTTTCAAAATATGCATTGTAAGCTCTTTCTCTTACAGCATCTGCATCAAGCTTCTGATAGGGTAGTGGCCACTCTGGAGCTGTGGTAGTATCAGCTGCAGCCTCTGGTGCCGCACATCCTGTTAGAAGTCCTCCAAGACCTCCTGTCACTGCAACTCCAGCTACAGTAACTCCCACGCCCTTCATAAAGTCCTTACGGGAAATCTGTTTGTTTTCTGTCATTATGTAACCTCCTTGAATATGTATTGTGTAGCAATTTACTCAACGGGTATATTTTACCACTATGTTAAACACATATCAAGAGATATCAATGCAAATACACAAGCTAGGGATGGCTAAAAATGGACATTTCAATAAGTTTGGGACAAAAGTCCTAAACATATGTCAAAAAGTGTGTCTGTGAAATAACAAACAAATCATGTCAAACTAACGCACAAATTCAGTGCAGAAGGCTTTATTCTACCCAATTATGGGTAAATAACCTTAAATACAGGATATATATGATATACTAAAAAAATAATGTGACATACAATATAATCCTGTGCTATAATTACTCATATTGGTAATTTTTAGAATCAATGATCAGAGTGTTTTAGACCGTCTCACAATAACAAGGGGGGAATGACATGGGAAACAAGTATGTTTATGGTTTCAGTGAAGGTTCAAAGGAAATGAAGAATCTGTTGGGGGGCAAGGGATCAAATCTTGCAGAGATGACGAATATTGGATTGCCGGTGCCACCTGGATTCACAATAACCACAGAGGCCTGTTCCAGGTTCTATGAGGAGGGTGAAAAACTGTGGCCTGAGCTTATTGAAGAGATCCATAGCCACCTTAAGGAAGTGGAAAAAGCATTGGACAAGAGATTTTCTGATGAAAGCAATCCATTGCTGGTTTCAGTAAGATCCGGAGCGGTTTTTTCAATGCCTGGGATGATGGATACGATTCTTAACCTTGGCCTTAATGACAAGTCCGTCATAGGCTTGGTCAATTCCACAGGGAACGAAAGATTTGCATACGATAGCTACAGAAGGTTTATCCATATGTTCTCTGACATAGCCATGGGAATACCCAAGAGAAGATTTGACTCAGCAATGGAGGAAATGAAGCACGCCAAGGGAGTTGAACTGGACACCGAACTGGATGCAGAGGATCTGAAGGAGCTTGTGGAGAGATTCAAGGAGATATATAGGGAAGAAAAGGGACAGCCCTTCCCACAGGATCCAATCGATCAGCTTCAACTGTCAATAGAGGCGGTATTCTCATCCTGGAACAATCCAAGAGCGGTTATATATAGAAGACTTCATGATATTCCATCCAATCTTGGTACAGCTGTAAACGTACAGTCAATGGTATATGGTAATATGGGTGATACGTCTGGAACAGGCGTTGCATTTACCAGAAATCCGGCTAATGGAGAGAACAAGATTTACGGAGAATTTTTGATGAATGCCCAGGGCGAGGATGTTGTTGCAGGTATAAGGACGCCTAAATCCATCTCTGAGCTTGAGGACATTATGCCTGAGGTATTCGAGGAGTTCGCCAAGGTGACCGAAATCCTTGAGAGCCACTACAAGGACATGCAGGACATCGAGTTCACAATAGAAAAGGGCAAGCTATTCATGCTTCAGACAAGAACTGGAAAAAGGACTGCACAGGCAGCGATCAATGTTGCGGTGGACCTTGTAAATGAAGGGAAGATAACAAAGGATGAAGCTATACTTAGAATAGAGCCAAACCAGCTGAATCAGCTGCTTCACCCAACCTTTGATGCCAAGGCCCTTGGAGAGGCATTGATTATTGCAAAGGGACTTCCCGCATCCCCGGGCGCTGCATCAGGGAAGGTATATTTCCATGCCAAGGATGTAGTTGAAGCCAAGGCTAGAGGGGAAAAGACCCTTCTTGTCAGACAGGAAACCTCACCAGAGGATATTGAGGGTATGGTAAGCGCTGAGGGAATACTTACTGCAAGGGGCGGAATGACATCCCATGCTGCAGTTGTGGCAAGAGGTATGGGTAAATGCTGTGTTGCAGGCTGTAGTGAAATAAGGGTTGATGAGGAATCTAAGGTTATCAGGGCAGGAGAGCTTACACTCCGTGAAGGGGACTACCTGTCACTTGACGGTACCACAGGTACGGTTTACACAGGTGAAATAGCCAAGGTTCAGCCTGAGCTTTCAGGGCAGTTCGGCGAATTCATGTCATGGGTTGATGAGAAGAGAAGAATGAAGGTAAGAACAAATGCCGACACCCCAAGGGATGCAGCAGCAGCCGTGAAATTTGGAGCTGAGGGAATAGGACTTTGCAGGACAGAGCATATGTTCTTTGATGAGGATAGAATACCAGCCGTTAGAAGGATGATTGTTTCCAACAATGAAAGCCAGAGACAGAAGGCTCTGGATGTTCTTCTTCCATTGCAGAGAAAGGATTTCTATGAGATATATCAGGTAATGGAATCAAGACCTGTGACAATAAGACTATTGGATCCACCACTGCATGAGTTCCTGCCAAGTAAGAGGGAGGATGTTGAAAGCCTTGCTCAGTCGATGAACATATCCTTTGAAGACCTTAAGGATACAATCAATGAGCTTGCAGAGGTCAATCCAATGATGGGCCACAGGGGCTGCCGTCTTGCAGTTACCTATCCGGAAATAGCAAAGATGCAAACAAGGGCAATAATTGAAGCTGCTCTTGACTACAAGGTCAAGGACGGGGTGGAGATTGTACCTGAGATAATGATTCCACTTATTGGAGATGCTAAAGAGCTTGCATATGTCAAGAAGCAGGTTCTGGAGGAAATCGAGGCTGTTTTCACTGAGAGAAATGATTCAATCAAGTACCTGATAGGAACAATGATCGAGATTCCAAGGGCGGCAATCACCGCTGATGAGATTGCCGAAGAAGCTGAATTCTTCAGCTTTGGTACAAATGACCTTACTCAGATGGGCTTTGGATTCTCAAGGGATGATTCAGGAAAATTCCTAAATGAATATGTTGAGAAGGGAATATTCGACAAGAGTCCCTTTGAGGTCCTTGACCAGAAGGGTATCGGCAAGATGATGGAAATGGCAGTTGAGCTTGGAAGAAAGACCAGAGAAAACATCAAGCTTGGAATATGTGGAGAGCATGGCGGAGAGCCTAGTTCAGTTGAATTCTGCCACAGGATAGGATTGGATTATGTGTCCTGTTCACCATTTAGGGTGCCAATAGCAAGACTTGCAGCAGCACAGGCGGTACTGAAGGAAAAAATGAGTATCCATATGGATAAATAATGTTTTGGACTCCGGCTTTCCGGAGTCCTTATCCTATTGGGGAAGAAATTAAAAATTCCATTGGCGGTG
>CAYMHD010000105.1:0-1235 GCA_964390135.1 uncultured Gudongella sp.
TCGCAAGCGTTCTACTAAGCGTATTGGCACTAGTTCTAGCAGCAGGCGCTAACTTTTCACTAATCTAGTAAGGCAACGAGTTTTAAGCCGGCATTTACAATATAACAGAGAGGGGGCTTACTATGGAACTTAATAAAGAGACAAAAGGTTATTTAAGTATTCTTGTTTTGCTATCATTGTCGATTTTTATTTATATTGTACTTAACTTTTCAATAGAGAGTTTCAGAATGTTTCTATTTTGGACTGTATTAACGATAATAGTTGAGTCCCTATTAATACCTATGCCAAGCAATACAATTGGAGTATCAGTAGGCTATGCCATAAATATTGCAACAATAATTATTGGGGGACCATTACTCGCTACTACAACAGCAGGAATTGGTTTTCTGTGTAGAGCTCCCAAAATTGAGGGAAGAGGATATGTACATATTTTTAACCTTCCACCTCATAAATCAATTTTCAATGTATCACAAAGCATTATAGTAACAGCACTTATGAGCTTAATTTACTTACTTCTAGGTGGTGTAATTGGTGAGTTCGTACTGCTACCGACAATAGCTATACTTTTAACAGGGGTAGTCATTAACACATCAATTATTTCTGGATTTCTTTCAATTCTAAATAATGTTAACTTTGCCGATACTTGGATAACAAATATTAGAGGAATTTTTCCAAGTGCCGTAGCAGTAGGTACAATGGGTATAATAATAGCCCTGGCATATATAGGCTATGGATATGGAGCGGTCATCCTGTTCTTTGGACCATTGCTTCTTGCAAGATACTCCTTTAAGCTCTATATAGAAATGAGAAACCTTTACCTGTCAACAATACAGGCGCTAAACAAAACCGTTGAGGCAAAGGATCCCTATACAAGCGGTCATGCAAACAGGGTGGAGAAATTTGCGGTGGAGCTTGCAAAGGCCTATCACCTGCCCTTTGAAAGCATCCAGAATCTTAAGACCGCATCAATACTCCACGATATTGGAAAGATTGGAATACATGACGAGATTCTTAACAAGGCATCAAGGCTTACCCAGGAGGAGTACCAGGAAATCATGAGACATCCCGCAATTGGAGCTGAAATAATCAGCAAGGTGAATTTCCTTAGTGATATAACTACCATAGTCAGACACCACCACGAAAGATATGACGGCAAGGGCTACCCGGACGGACTTTCAGGGGAGGACATACCAATAGAGGCAGCAATACTTACAATAGCTGATTCCTACGATGCC
>CAYMHD010000105.1:1245-7338 GCA_964390135.1 uncultured Gudongella sp.
GACCTCTGACAGACCATACAGAAAGGCCATGACCCCGGAAGAGGCACTAAGTGAGCTTCAGAACAACGCAGGAACCCAGTTTCATCCAGACCTAGTCAAGGTATTTGTTTCCATTATGGATCATTAGGTGAGGCCATGTTTTTTGAACCGGCTACATTGTCAATCATAATTGCAAAGCTTAGGGGTGGAAAGCTTAGAAACCTTGAAAACGTACATATTGAAGGAATTGTGCTTTTGTTTCTATCAGCCTTGACCCAGGCAAGCCTTTCCTTGGCCAAGAGGTTTGATGTGGAGAGCCTGTACATATTCCTTGAGGACTATTTCATATATGTAATGGTCCTATCTTACGCACTATTACTTATTGCAATCATACTTAACATTGAGAAAAGCTATATGAAGGTACTATTTATTGGAGTAATGCTAAATGCGGCTGTAATCGCTGCAAATGAAGGTAAAATGCCCGTATCAATGACGGGGATTTCAGGAATTCATCAGGAGTCAGTCATTCCAGAAAGGGAAAGTGACATTAAGCATATTGGAGTAAATCATAATACAAAACTAGTTTATCTGGCGGATATCATATTAATACCACGGCCTTATCCACTGCCGAAAATACTCAGTATTGGAGACGTTTTCATAATGGCGGGAGTTTTTCTGTTTTTTCAGAAGGAAATGAAGCCCAGGTAGCGGACCAAATCCCATCACTATGTCATCAGTACTGGTAAGTGGGATTTTTTTATGGAAAAAGATTAATTGCTCTTAAGGGGGAAAAATCTAATGGCAAATAAAGCGGTTGTACTTGGAACAAATTATTACATAGGATTGAGCATAATCAGGACCCTGGGCTATGAAGGAGTTGAAACCATAGCAGTTGATTATACTGACAAGGAGCTTTACGGCTCCAAGTCCAAATACCTGGGAAGCCATATAATGGCACCTGATTTCAAGAAGGACAAGGAAGGATATCTGAAAAAGCTGATTGAGATAGGAAAGGCAGAAGAGGAAAAGCCTGTCCTCTTTCCCAGTGCCGATCCCTATGCTGAATTTGTGGATGAAAACCTTCAGGAGCTGAAGAAGTACTATCTCATACCCATGGAAGACCAGGGACTGTGGACCAGAGTCATGAAAAAGGAAACCCTGAATCAGATGGCCAGGGAAAATGGAGTTTTGGTTCCTGAAACAATAATGCCTGATGAGGACAATATATATGAGAGAGTAAGCTCTGAGCTTGGATATCCCTGTATTGTTAAGCCAACGGATTCACCTGCATTTGTTTCTGTTTTCAGGAGAAAGATTTTCTTCTGTGAGAATGAGGAAGACCTTAGGACAGCTCTTAAAAGAGCTGAAGAGGAAAATCTTGAGGTTTTTGTACAGAGGATAATCCCAGGCTTTGACGATCACATGTACACCTTTGACTATTATGTGGACAGATCAGGCAAGGTAACCCACTGGATGACCTGCAGAAAGCTGAGACAGTTTCCCATAAACTTTGGTGCATCTGTCTATACCGAGCAGATTCACGTACCGGAGCTTGCAGAAATTGGAATACCCTTTGTGGAAAAAATCGGCTACAGAGGCTTTGGAGAAATAGAACTAAAGAAGGATGCAAATACAGGCAAGTTCTATCTTATAGAGATAAATACAAGGACCACTTCCCTGAATGAGCTTCTGTACAAGGCGGGCATTAACTTCACTTATGTGGCCTACAGAGACATGATCGGAAAACCCTTGGAGCCAAAGGCAGTGGAGAAGAGCACTGGACTGGTTTTCCAGTATCTGTTTGAGGATATTCTCGCCATAAGGGAATATATACGAAAGGGGCAGCTGACCACAGGCGGAGTAATTAAATCATTGTTCAGAAAGAAGGTACCGGCAGTTTGGAGCTTTGATGATCCCGGTCCTGGCATAAACTATGTGTCAATTGTGTTGGGAAAGATAGTGAAGAAGGTTTTTAGGTAGGAGGAGAATATGAAGCTTAAAGAATTATTGAAGTCACTTGATTTCATTGAAGTCAGGAATCTGAACACAGAGCTGGATATAGAAGGGATAGCATATCACTCTGCAAGGGTTGAGCCTGGTTTTATTTACGTTGCAATAAAGGGCTACGTAACAGATGGTCACAAATACATTGGTCAGGCATTGGACGGGGGAGCCTCTACTGTAATCGTTGAAGAGTTCAGCGAAGCCTGTGGGCAGGTCTGCCAGATCAGGGTCAAGGACAGCAGAAAGGCCCTGTCAAGACTCGGCAGTGAATTCTATGGGAACCCTTCCCAAAGGATGAAGGTAATAGGTGTTACTGCAACCAATGGAAAGACCACCACCACCTTTATACTGGACCATATTTTTGAAAAGGCGGGCTTGAGGACCGGTCTTGTTGGAAGTGTGCTGGCAAAGACAGGAAAACGGACTGAACTGGCTAGTTTGACAACACCTGAAAGTCTTGACCTTCAGAGGATTTTCTCGGAAATGGTGCAGGAAAAGATGGATAGGGCAGTGATGGAGGTATCCTCTTCTGCGTTGGAGCTTTCACGGGTAAATGACATAGATTACGACATAGTATCCTTCAACAATTTCAGCAGGGAGCATATTGATCAGCATGGGAGCTATGAAAGGTACTGGGAGGTAAAATCATCCCTGATTAGAGATGCAAAGCCTGAAGCTGTGGCTATACTAAATATTGACAATGATAGGATCAGAACACTTGTAGACAGGACAGAGGGCCAGGTGGTTACAATATCAGTCTATGGAGAAGGTGGCATGATATCATGCTCAAACCTTGAGCTTAACAAGGGTAGAGGGTCATTTGATCTTGTCATTGAAAAGGAAATTGTCCTTTCCCAAAGGACAATAAGCAAGGGAAGCTTTCACGTAGACCTCAAGATTCCTGGATACCATTCAGTGGAAAATGCCATGATGGCCATTGCAATTGCTATGGTTGACGGAGTGGATATAGGTTTGATCGTAGATGCCTTGAAGGAATTTGGTGGTGTGGAAAGAAGATTTGAATTCATCTATGAAAACCAGTTCACAATAATCGATGACCATTTCGCAAATATAAAGAACATAAACAGTACCCTTGGTACCATTGCTGACATGAACAGGAACAAGGTTCACATAGCCTATGCCATAAGAGGAAACAGAGGGGTTACGGTGAACAGGGAAAATGCTGAAGCTTTGGTTGATTGGAAGGATAAGCTCGGAATAGATGGCATAATCGCCACAAGAAGCATCGGAAGTGTCACCTGGAAGGATCAGGTGTCGGAAGAGGAGGAGCAGGTGTTCAGAGAAGTCTTGGACAGAGCAGGCCTTGGGTATGTGATCTATGATACTCTTGAGGATGCTATCCAGGTTACACTTGAAAAATCGGGGGAAGATGATATAGTTTTACTTGCAGGGTGTCAGGGAATGGATAGGGGTGCTGGAATTGCACTTGAACATATCCATAATGCCAATCCACAGATTGATGAGGAAGAGCTCTTTAAACCCTTGAAAAGGAGAGTTTCTGAAGGAGGCATTCTGCTGTAAAAAAATGTTTTTTAATAACTGCATATATGGTAAACTATGTATGTGAGTAGAATAAATCTGTATGACAGAGGAGGAAAAATTTTGGATCTTAAGTCTAAAATTAGAGAAATTGAAGATTTTCCAATTGAAGGTGTGAGCTTTAAGGATATAACAACCCTAACCAGAGATGCTGAGGCTTTCACATCAGCTGTTTCCCTTATGGTGGAGGACCTTAAGGACAAGAATATTGACTATATAGTTGGACCTGAGGCTAGAGGATTTCTTTTTGGGGCTGCAGTCGCCTATGGGCTTGGAGTTGGCTTTGTGCCCATAAGAAAGCCAGGAAAGCTCCCAGGAGAAACCACAAGCTACGAGTATGAGCTGGAATATGGCACAAACACTTTGGAGATTCACACAGAGTCAATTGAAAAAGGAGATAGAGTGGCCATAGTTGATGACCTTTTGGCAACAGCGGGAACGGTTTCAGCTGCCACAGCCCTGATAGAGTCATTGGGTGGAACTGTGGTTGCACTGGAATTCGTCATAGAACTTACATTCTTAAATGGAAGAGACAAGCTGAAGGACCACTATATAAATTCACTGGTGAAGTACTAGACGTCGGCTTGCTGACGTCTTTTTTTCGGTGTAGATATTCATAAGGAGGAGTAATATGTGTGGAATAGTTGGATATGTTGGTAAAAAGGATGCCCAGAGCGTAATACTTGATGGACTTGAGAAGCTGGAATACAGAGGGTATGATTCCGCTGGAGTGGCTTTGATAGAAGGGGATGCCCTTAAGACAAGAAAGCATGTTGGAAGGCTGAGTAATCTGGTGGACAGCCTAAAGGAAAATCCCATCAAGGGAAATGTTGGAATTGGTCATACAAGATGGGCAACACATGGAGCGCCATCTGATATAAATTCTCACCCCCACACCAATAAGGACAGTTCAATTGCCGTGGTTCACAACGGTATCATTGAAAACTACAGGACCTTGAAGGAAGAGCTTATTGAGAAGGGCTATAGCTTCGTTTCGGAGACAGACACAGAGGTGGTTGCCCACCTAATTGACTTCTACTATGGTGGAGATCTTCTGGAAGCCGTTTTCATGGCTGAGGAGAGACTACAGGGTGCATATGCCCTGGGAGTTGTTGCTAGAAGCAATCCCCACGAAATAGTGGCAGTAAGGAATGAGAGTCCCTTAATACTGGGAATAGGATCAGACCAGCATTTTGTTGCATCAGATATCCCTGCCATACTCAAGTACACCAACAAGGTTATATATCTTGAGAATAGGGATATTGTAAGGCTTACTGAAGATGGCTATGAAATATACACCACCGGCAGAAAGCCTGTACAAAGGGATATAAAGGAGATACAATGGGATGTTGAGTCTGCCACCAAGGAAGGCTTTGACCATTTTATGCTTAAGGAAATCTATCAGCAGCCCTCTGCAATCAGGGATACCCTTGAAAGAAGACTTGATGAAAAAGGGGAAATATACCTTGAGAACATTGCCATAGATGAGAAGACCCTTAAGGATATCGACAAGATCTACATAGTGGGCTGCGGAACCGCATACCACGCAGGACTTGTTGGGAAATACCTTTTCCAGACCTTTATGAAGGTGAATGTAATAGCGGACATAGCTTCCGAATTCAGATATGGAGAACACTTCATAGACGACAAGACTCTTGTGGTGATAGTAAGCCAGTCAGGAGAGACTGCGGATACTCTGGCAGCACTTAAGGATGCAAAATCAAAAGGCGCCAGGATTCTTTCCATTACAAACGTTGTGGGCAGTTCAGTAGCAAGGGAATCAGACGACATATTCTACACCTGGGCCGGACCTGAAATAGCAGTTGCATCAACCAAGGCATACACAACGCAACTGGTGGCCTTCTATATAATGGCTCTGTATTTCGGAAGGCTCAAGGGAACACTACTTGAAGAGTGCTACAGCGAAATCCTTACGGAGCTCAGGAGCCTATCGGGGAAGGTTGAGGATTCACTGAAGGAAAGCAACGAAACCGCAAAGCTTGTAGGAGAGCTTATCAAGGACAAGAGCTCCCTATTCTACCTTGGAAGGGGACTGGATTACTTTACGGCAATGGAAGGGGCCTTGAAGCTCAAGGAAATTTCATACATCCATACTGAGGCATTCCCAGCTGGGGAGCTTAAGCATGGAACAATTGCCCTTATCGAGGAGGGGACACCAGTCATTGCACTGGCAACCCAATCAAGATTATACGATAAAATGGTTTCGAACATAAAGGAAGTGAAGGCCAGGGGAGCATATGTAATCGGAATAACCAGAAAGACCAATACAGATCTAGAGGAAGTATGTGACAAGGTAATATACCTGGAGGAGACATTCGATATATTCATGCCGCTTTTGGCAGTTCTGTTCCCTCAGCTACTGTCCTACCACACATCCCTGATCAGGGGAAATGATGTAGATAAACCGAGAAATCTTGCAAAATCTGTTACAGTTGAATAATAATCATAGCTACAAAGCCGTATTCCAAGGAATACGGCTTTGTTTTCACAATTGATGTTATTTTGATACAATTTCTGGGTAACTAAGTA
>CAYMHD010000106.1:0-7271 GCA_964390135.1 uncultured Gudongella sp.
TAGCTCAACCCCATATATGCTTGTTATAGCTACAACTGAATATTTCTCATAGTCTCCCCAGCATCTAAGGTATACGCTCTTCTCATCCCTGTGCTCAACAAACATTCCCATACTATCCACAAAAAAACGTGTACTCTCTTCAAGTACAGGCGTAAGCAGCTCAACATGGCTTAAATGGGCAATGTCAAATATGGGTTCCCGCATCACTTCTCACTCCTCTCTCAGCTCTTTAATGTGTTATTACCCTAAAAGGCTCATGTGTTTACAAAAAATTGCAAGACTCAATCTTGAGAAAAGTATCTGCAAATAATCTCTTAACTAGAAGAATCACGTCCCAACCATAAAAGAAGCAAAAAGGATGCCATAATTCAGCATCCTGTCTTTCAGTACAATTCTATTTTTGTCTCCCTTCTTCCAGTAAAGGATGACACTGTCTCAAATCCAAGGGCCTTCAGCTGGTCCATGGCTTCCGGGATCCCTGAATAGTAGTCCTGGCTGAAATGGGCATCCGACCCCACTGTTATTGTTCTTCCTCCTAATTCCCTGTAGCGTCCAAGTACCTCACCCTTTGGAAAGAATGTGCCAAGGGGACCTCTCATACCAGATGTGTTCAGCTCAATTCCCTTGTCCCTCTCCACCAGGCTCTTCAGTATGGAATCCAGTATCCCACTGAACCTGTCGTAATCATAGAACCTGTCCTTATAGGGTCCATACCTTGTGATATAGTCCAGGTGTCCTATGACATCATAATTATGAAACTCCTCCACCATCTCCTGGAGGATCTCAAAATATCTCAGGTAGGCCTGTCCCTGGTCCTTCCCGTCGAAGAAATCCCCCTGATAGAAGTCCTTTCCATCTCCATAGTGGATGGATCCTATTACAAAATCAAAGGGGTGCCTGCCCAGGAATTCCTCTATTTCAACCTTTCTGTTCCTTTCATATCCGATTTCCACCCCAACCTGTACCGGGAAGCCATGCTCCTCCTGTAGCTTTTTCATCCTTCTGAAGTATTCCCCGTAATCTATATGGTCCATAAACAGCTCATCGGTTGTTCCGAAATCCACATGGTCTGTGAACATTACAAAATCAAGACCCAGGGCCTTGGCCTTCATTATATATTCCCTGACATCCGCATCGCTGTCCGGGGAATGACTTGTGTGCACATGGTGATCGGTATATTTCATGACCCACCTCCTATTTCATACGCCCCTTCAATTCCCCATATACATCCTCAAGGGTTACCCCCTGGTCCACAAGGAGGACCATAAGGTGGTAGATCAGGTCGCTGGATTCGTAAATCAGCTCCTCCCGATTATTCTTTGCACCGATTATAACCTCTGCTGACTCCTCTCCAATCTTTTTCAGGATCTTGTCAATTCCCTCCTTGAAAAGGTAGTTGGTATAGGATCCCTCCTTTGGGTTGGCCTTTCTTTCTGCAATGACACCATAAAGCCTTGTCAGGGTGTCCATGTCAACTTCAGCTCCAATCACCTGGTTGAAGAAGCAGGAGTAGCTGCCTGTGTGGCAGGCAACTCCCGTCTGCTTGACCTTAAGGAGTATGGTATCTCCGTCACAGTCGTAATAGAAGCCCCTGACCTCCTGGATGTTTCCAGATGTCTCCCCCTTTTTCCAAAGACTTTCTCTGGACCTTGAGTAGTAGTGGGCAATCCCGGTCTCCAGGGTCAGATCCACAGCCTCCTGGTTCATATATGCAAGCATCAGGACCTCGCCCGTCGCAATGTCCTGGGCAATGGCAGGTACCAGGCCCTTCTCATCGTATTTTATATCCATCATAGCCTTACCTCGATTCCCTTTGAACTCATATATTCCTTCAAGTCCCTGATTTCTATCTCCTTGTAGTGAAAAACACTGGCGGCAAGGACCCCGTCGACATCTGCCTCAAGGACTGCCCTGGAGAAATCCTCCATCCTTCCGGCACCTCCGGAAGCGATAACTGGAACCCCAACATTTGATGTTATTGTCTTAAGAAGCTCCAGGTCGTAGCCCTCCTTCATTCCATCTGCATCGATGCTGTTTATAACAAGCTCACCTGCTCCCAGCCTGACTCCCTCCTTGGCCCACTCCAGGGCATCAAGTCCGGTGTCGATCCTGCCTCCGTTTATAAAGACTCCCCATTTGCCTTCATCAACCTTCTTCACATCCATGGAAAGCACCACACACTGGGCACCAAATTTCAATGAGGCTTCTGTTATAAGCTTGGGATTGCCAACAGCGGCCGAATTCACTGAAACCTTGTCGGCACCCCTTCTGAGGATATCCGTAAAGTCCTCAATGCTGTTTACACCGCCTCCCACACAGAAGGGTATGTTTATCTTTGCAGCAACCTTCTCTATGAATTCCAGGGAAATCCTCCTGGCATCATTTGTTGCCGTTATGTCGTAAAAGACCAGCTCGTCGGCTCCCGCCCTGGAATAATACTCCCCCAGAACCTCGGGATCCTCAACATCCACTATATCCTTGAATTTCTTGCCCTTGACCACTCTTCCGTCCCTTACGTCAAGGCATGGTATCACTCTTCTTGTCAGCATTTAAGAACCTCCTCCAGATCAAGATTTCCATTGTAAAGGGCCTTGCCTATTATGGCCCCGTAAAGACCCATTTCCTTGAGCCTTTTAACATCCTCCATGGTTGTGATTCCACCGGAGGCTATTATCTCCAATGACATGGAACTCTGCAGCTCCTGGTACATGTTGAAATTGGGTCCACTTAGCATTCCATCCCTCTCGATGTCCGTATATACAATCCGCTTCAACCCATAGGACTCCAGCTCTCCAATATAGTCCAATGCCCTGGTGTCCGATACATTCTCCCAGCCGTCTGTGGCAATCATTCCCTTTATGGCATCTATGGAAACAATTATCCTGTCCCCGTAAACCTTAAGCATCTCCCTGATCCAGGGCTTGTTCCTAAGGGCCGCAGTTCCCACTATAACCCTGGAGACTCCCAGGTCCAGGAAGGTCCTGACCCCTTCCGTATCCCTGATTCCCCCTCCAAGCTGAACCGGAATCGATACATTCTTGAGTATTCTCTCAACAACAGGCTGGTTTATCCTCCTTCCATCCCTTGCCCCGTCCAGATCAACAAGATGGAGGACCTGGGCACCCTTTTGCTCCCATTCCCGGGCGACCCTTACGGGATCCTCTCCGTATTTTGTGATCCTGTCATAGGAGCCCTGGGTGAGTCGCACACAGGCCATGTCCTTCATATCTATTGCAGGGTATATTATCATAGTATTATCTCCCCCAGTGCCTTAAGTAGCCTGGCCCCAACCTCGGCGCTTTTTTCCGGGTGGAACTGGAAGCCTATGGTGTTTCCCCTTCTTACTATTGCCGGAATCCTTTCCCCGTATTCCCCATAGGCTAGGATCTCCTCACCACTTGATTTGGCATAGTATGAGTGGACAAAGTAGACATAGTCTCCTGTGGAGGTGTATTTTACAAGTGGGTCCTCCTTCTCCAGGGTAAGGTTGTTCCAGCCCATGTGGGGTATCTTTGGCATCTGCTCAAGCTTCACGATATCTCCTGGAATAAGGCCCAGGCCCTTGTATTCACCATTTTCAAAGCTCCTATCATACATAAGCTGCATGCCAAGGCAGATTCCGATTACATATGTCCCTTCATTGGCCTTCCTTATGAGCAGGTCAGCAAGTCCGCTTTCCCAAAGGGCCTTTGAGGCATCCCTGAAGGCTCCAACTCCCGGCAGGAATATTGCCGATGCTGCAGCTATCTCCTCCTGGTCACTGGTGATCCCAGTCTCTATTCCCTGCCCCTTAAGGGCAGTCTGCAGGCTTCTCAGGTTTCCCAGCCCGTAGTCCACTATCACATTCATCATAGAACCCCCTTTGTGCTTCTTACCTCATTGCCAACTACCCTTGCTGCATCCTTCAATGCCCTGCCCAGGCCCTTGAAGATGGCCTCTATCCTGTGATGGTCATTTTCACCTCTCATAAGGTCAATATGGAGGGTGATACCAGCTGAAAAGGCGAAGGCCCTTAGAAATTCCCTGAAATCCTCCGTACTCATTGTCCCGAGCATCTCACGGTCAAATACCATGGTCTCCACAAGATATGGCCTGCTTGATATGTCTATTGCCACAAGTGCCAGGCTTTCATCCATGGGCGTTACAGTGGAGGAGAAGCGCTGAATCCCCTTCCTGTCACCAAGTGCCTCCTTAAGGGCAGCCCCCAGGGAAAGCCCCACATCCTCAACAGTGTGGTGTCCATCCACATAAAGGTCACCTTCGCATTTCAGCTCCAGGTCAAAGCCTGCATAAAATGCCATGGCCCTTAGCATGTGGTCAAAAAAGCCGATTCCAGTATCTATATCCGTTTCTCCTCCCCCATCAAGCCTTAGGCTCAGCTGGATCCTGGTCTCCAATGTATCCCTGTTTATGCTAGCTTCTCTCATTTTGCACCTCCTCAATTGCCTCAAGCACCGCGTCGTTTTCCTCAGGGGTTCCTATGGTGACCCTGAAATATCCCTCAAGCTCTCCACCAAAGCCCCGTATCATTATCCCTCTTTTGGCAAGGGCGGCATCCAGACCCTCCTTTGCAGGAAAGAAAAGAAAATTGGTTTGTGATTCAAAAGGTTTGAAGCCCCTTTTCTCAAGCTCCCTTTTCATCCTTTCCCTTTCCGACCTGACCATCCCGATACTGACTCTTGACTGGTCACTGGTCAGGGCCTTTATGCCAAGCTCCTGTGAAAGCACATTCACATTATAGGGGGACCTGACCCTGTTTATATAGTCAATGATTTCCCTGTTTCCCACCATATATCCAAGCCTTATTCCAGCAAGTGCCATGGCCTTTGAGAAGGTCCTCAGAACCACAAGATTCAGGTTATCCCTGGTTTCATCAACCAGTGGAAGGTCAGAAAACTCTATGTAGGCCTCATCAAGGACCACCATGGCATGGACGGATTTCACAATCCTCATTATATCCTCCCTGGGAAAAAGAGTCCCCGTGGGATTGTTGGGGTTGCTTATTATCACAAGCTTTGCCCCACTTTGTTCTACAAATTCAATGAAGCCGTCAACATCCAGCCTTTCCAGGTCCTGTAGGGGATAGTCTACATAGCGTCCCTTGTGGATTATGGTGAATATCCTGTACATGCTAAAGGTTGGTGAGATGCTCACCACGGTTTCCCCTGCCTCCAGGTAGGCCTTCATAGCCAGCTCGATAAGCTCGCTTGATCCATTTCCCACAAGAAGCTCATCGGGGTCCTTGTTAAGCCTTTGGGCCAGCAGGTCACGGAGCCTGTCGCTCCTGTCCACAGGATATCTGTTCAGACCCTCAAGCCATTCAATTCCCTCATTTGCATCCAGCTTGACCCTGTATTCCCTCTCCTTCACATCATATGCCTTGAGATTCTTGATCTCTTCCCTAAGATACTTGTACATTTCAGTCCTCCATTCTAACCCTTATTGAATTTGCATGCCCCGTCAGAGCCTCGTCCCTTGCCAGGACCATTATGTCATCTGCTGCCCTATTCAGGGCCTCCCTTGAATAATATATCAATGATGTCTTCTTGCAGAAATCCTCCACTCCAAGTGCTGATGAAAACCTGGCGGTCCTTGAGGTTGGAAGGGTGTGGTTGGGACCTGCATAATAGTCTCCAACCGGCTCAGGAGTGTACTCACCAAGGAAGATGGCCCCTGCGTTCCTGATCCTCCTGTAATCCTGGAAGGGCTTGTCTGTCAGGAGCTCCAGGTGCTCTGGAGCAAGCCTGTTTACAATCCCAAAGCCCTCCTCCATCCTATCCACAAGGATGATCGCACCGTAATTGTTAAGGGCCTTTTCAGCAATTTCCCTTCGGCTGAGGTCTCCAAGCTGTCTTTCTAGCTCCTTCTCAATTTCATCTGCCAGTGAGGCCGAAGGGGTGACAACTATGCTTGCAGCCCTTTCGTCATGCTCCGCCTGGGCTATCAGGTCAGCTGCAATATACCTGGGGTTTGCCCTTCCATCCGCCAGGACCACAACCTCGCTTGGGCCTGCTATCATATCTATTCCCACTATTCCGGAAACCTTGCGCTTTGCCATGGCAACATAGATGTTTCCCGGACCAACAATCTTGTCAACCCTCCTGATGGTTTCAGTACCATAGCAAAGGGCACCTACAGCCTGGGCTCCACCCATCTTGTATATTTCAGACACTCCCAGAAGGTCTGCAGCCACAAGGACGGAATCCCTGATCCTGCCATCCCCATCGGCAGGGGTTGCAATGGCAATTTCCCTGACTCCGGCAATGTTTGCAGGGATGACATTCATCATAACCGTGGAGGGATATGAAGCGGTCCCTCCTGGGACATAGATCCCGACCCTTTCAATCGGGGTGACAAGCTGTCCAAGGACAACATCCTCACCATCTTCAATGAGGAAGCCCTCATTGACCTGCATCCTGTGAAAGCTGGTGATGTTCTCTATGGCCCTTTCGATAGCCTCCTTCAGTCGGCCATCAATCCTCCTTTTGGCCTCTTCAATTTCCTCCCTTGTTACCCTGATATCCTCCAATCCGGAGCAGTCATACATCCTGGTGTATTCCATAAGGGCCTCATTTCCCCTGGTCCTGACATCATCAAGTATCACATCTACCCTGTCAAGGACCTCCTGGGAGTCCATCTGGCTACGATTAAGTATTTTCTCAAGCTCCTTGATCCCAACAACTCCATCTATCCTCTGAATCATCTACTCGCCTCCCAAAATTCTCTCTATTTTTTGTATTACATCATACTTGAACCTGTAGCTTACCTTGTTGACGATGAGCCTGGCACTTATCTGGTCCAGGTCCTCCAGGATCTCCAGCCCATTGTCCCTTAGGGTGTTTCCCGTCTCAACTATATCCACAATGACATCGCTCAAGCCTATTAGGGGAGCAAGCTCCACAGACCCGTTCAGCTTTATGATCTCAATCCTCTGGTCCCTGTTCTCGAATATGGATTGAACATACTGGGGATATTTGGATGCAATCCTTAGGACATCATTCTTCTTGTCGGAAAGCCTGTCCTTGAAGCCCGCAATGGCGAATCTGCATTTCCCGTAGGCCAGGTCCATTATCTCGTAGACGTCCTTGTTCTCCTCAAGGATAACATCCTTGCCCACAATGCCCAGGTCCGCAACCCCCTTCTCAACATAGGTCACCACATCTGACGGCTTAACGAAGATGTAGGTTGTCTTTCCCTTGGCATCCTTAAAGACCAGCTTCCTTGAATTTTCTTCCCTTACAATCTCCATATCCGTGTTCTTGAAAAGCTCC
>CAYMHD010000107.1:0-7255 GCA_964390135.1 uncultured Gudongella sp.
CAAACCACTCCTTTTTCTTGCGCCTATTCTACGATTGCATCAGTCTGTTCTTTTTGAAAACTGGTTGATAAAGGTTGAATTGGCTGACAAGGCTGAAGTAGAAGAACTAATGAATGATGAGGACTACGAAAAGTTTTTAGCTGAGGAGGAATAAGATGCATCCATATATCGCCAATACACCTGAAGATATCCAGGAAATGCTCAAAGCCATTGGTCTGGAAAGCGTAGACCAGTTGTTTGATGACATTCCAAAGGATATCAAGCTTTCAAGGGAGCTTGATCTTCCAAAATCAAAAAGCGAGCTTGAGGTTGGTTCTTATCTGAAGAAGCTTGCGGACAAGAACTGTTCAATGAGCGAGCTGACAAGCTTTTTGGGAGCAGGTGCGTACGATCACTATATACCATCAATAGTCAATCACGTAATATCAAGAAGTGAGTTCTACACTTCATATACGCCTTACCAACCTGAAATTAGCCAGGGTACCCTGCAATATATATTTGAGTTCCAGACACTGATTGCAAATCTTACAGGTATGGATCTTGCCAATGCATCCCTATATGATGGTGGTACGGCAGTTGTGGAGGCAGCCCTTATGGCAGCCGCTTATTCAAAAAAAGATGAAATAATCATATCCAAATCAGTCAAGCCTGATGCAAGAAAGATCCTTCACACTTATGCACACGTTCAGGATCTGAAGGTTATCGAGGTAGACGTCAAGGATGGGGTTACTGACATGGAAGCCCTGGATGGACTTGTAAACGACAATACTGCTGCAGTAATTGTACAGAGTCCCAACTTCTTTGGAATCATCGAAGACCTTGAGGCCATTGGAGAAATTGCCCACAAGGGCAAGAAGACAACCTTCATAGCATCAGTTGATCCAATTTCACTGGGTATCCTGAAGAAGCCTGGAGACATGAACGTTGATGTTGTAGTTGGAGAAGGCCAGTCACTTGGAATACCAGTGAGCTTTGGTGGACCCTATCTTGGATTCATGGCAGTCAAGAAGGACTACGTTAGAAAGATACCTGGAAGAATAGTTGGACAGACTGAAGACCTGGACGGAAAAAGATCATTTGTACTGACCCTTACAGCCAGAGAGCAGCATATAAGAAGAGAGAAGGCAACTTCAAACATATGCTCCAACCAGGGACTGAATTCACTTGCAGCCACTGTATACATGGTTACAATGGGCAAGGAAGGTCTTAGGGAGGTTGCTATGCAATCTACCAAGAAGGCTCACTATGCATATGAGCAGCTTATCAAGTCAGGCAAATTCAAGCCTGCATTTGACAAGCCATTCTTCAAGGAGTTTGCATTGACTTCCGATATTGCACCTGAAAAGATTAATGAGGAGCTCAGAAAAGAGAATATCATCGGAGGCTATGACTTAGGAAAAGAATATCCCCAAATGAAGAATAGCATCCTTTATGCAGTGACAGAGAAGAGAACGAAAGAGGAAATAGATAAACTGACCAGCGTAATGGAGGGGATATAATGAGAAACTACGAGAAATTGATATTCGAACTTTCCAAACCTGGTAGAAAGGCATACATGTTACCTGCAAATGACGTTGAGGATGTTGCTGTAGACAGCCTTATACCCGGGGAATTCTTAAATGATTCCGAGCTGGAGCTTCCTGAATTGTACGAGGTGGACATAATTCGTCACTATACCAATCTTTCCAACAAGAATTATGGCCTTGACACAGGATTCTATCCATTGGGATCCTGTACAATGAAATACAATCCAAAAATCAACGAAGACACTGCAAGATATGATGGATTCGCTAATCTGCATCCACTTCAGCCTGATGACTGCACTCAGGGATCACTTCAGCTGCTTCACGAGCTGGAGCTTAGCCTGTCTGAAATTGCTGGAATGGACAGAACAACACTTCAGCCAGCAGCTGGTGCACATGGTGAGCTTACTGGAGTAATGATAATAAAGGCTTACCACGAGAAAAGAGGGGAAGGACACAGAAACAAGATCATAGTTCCTGACTCAGCTCATGGTACAAACCCTGCTACAGCAGGAATGGCAGGATACAAGATAGTAGAGATCAAGTCAACCAAGGATGGACTTGTTGATCTTGATGCACTTCGTGCAGCTGTCGGAGATGATACGGCAGGTCTGATGCTTACCAATCCAAATACTCTTGGAATCTTTGACAAGGGTATCAAGGAAATAGCTGAGATTGTTCACGAGGCAGGAGGACTTCTCTATTATGATGGAGCCAATGCAAATGCGATCCTGGGCTATGCAAGACCTGGAGATATGGGATTTGACGTTGTTCACTTCAACCTGCACAAGACCTTCTCGACACCACACGGTGGAGGAGGACCAGGCTCAGGACCTGTAGGGGTTAAGAAGGAGCTTGTTCCATTCCTGCCAGTTCCAATGGTGGAGAAGAAGGATGACAAATATTTCCTTGATTATGATTATCCGGATTCAATCGGAAAGGTTAAGGATTTCTACGGACACTTCGGTATTCTTGTAAGAGCCTACACCTATATACTGACAATGGGCTCAGACGGATTGAAGAAGGCTTCAGAGATGGCAGTTTTGAATGCCAACTACCTTTGCAGTCAGTTGAAGGATTACTACCATCTTCCAATAGATACAATCTACAAGCATGAGTTTGTACTTGGTGGATTGAAGGATACCTTAAGCGAGGTTACAACTCTTGATATTGCAAAGAGACTGCTGGACCTTGGATATCATCCACCAACAATCTACTTCCCATTGATCATCAATGAGGCACTTATGATAGAGCCGACTGAAACAGAGAGCAAGGAAACACTTGATGAGTTCATTCAAGCAATGATCCAGATTGCCAAGGAGGCGGAATCAGATCCTGCAATCCTTAAGTCGGCACCGAACAGAACTAAGGTAAGAAGACCAAATGAAGTCAAGGCAGCACGAGACATCAACGTAAAATACGAAGGGTAGGTGTATTGCTTGACAAAGAGAATAGCTATTATCGGTGCAGGACCGGGTGGCTATGTAGCGGCCATTAAGGCTGCTCAACTTGAGGCAGAGGTTTTTCTTATAGAAAACAGAGATATTGGGGGTACATGCCTTAACAGGGGGTGTATCCCCACTAAAACATATTTCAGGAATGCTGAAATAATGTACTCACTCAAGAGAGCCGATGAGTTCGGTATAAGGGTGGATGGCTACAGCCTTGATGGCAAGGCTCTCCTGGAGGATAGAAAAGCTGATTTCATCCTACAGCAATATCGAGTTCGTACCTGGGAAGGCATCATTTAAAGACAATAAGACACTGACAGTGGAGCTTCTGGAAGGGGGAACCCGGGAAATAGAAGCTGACAGCATCATAATTGCAACGGGCTCCTATCCTCAAATGACTGAAACCAAGGGTGTGGATCTTCCTGGAGTAATCACATCAGATGACATCCTGGAGCTGGACCACATTCCAGAGACCCTGATAGTGGTTGGTGGTGGAGTTATCGGCCTTGAATTTGCAAGTATCTATCAGGAGCTTGGTTCACATGTAATACTTCTGGCCTCAAGAATCCTTAAGGACGGAGACAAGGAAATTGGCAAGAGATTACTGCCAATGCTTAAAAAGCAGGGTATTGAAACCTATGTGAACATCCGAGCCAAGGAGATTTCCAAGGACGGAGACAGACTTAAGGTTCTGGCCAAATACAAGGAAAAGGAAGAGGAGATAGAGGTAGTTGGAGACTATGTCCTGATAGCATCGGGTAGGGGTCCACTTGTTGAAGGACTTGGACTTGATGAAGCAGGAATTGAATACTCAAATAGGGGTATTAAGGTTGATGACAACTATGAGACAACGGTTCCCGGTATATATGCAATCGGAGATGTCAATTCAAAGGGTATTCAATTGGCACACGTTGCTTCATCCCAGGGAGAGTATGTTGTTGAGAAGATTATGGGTCATGAACCTGACCTGAATCTTGAGCATTGGCCTTCATGTGTATTTACAATGACTGAAGTGGCTCAGGTGGGCTACACAGAAGAGCAGCTTAAGGAGAAGGAAGTGGACTACAGATCCAGCAAATTCATGTTCTCCGCCAACGGGAAAGCACTATCATTAGGAGAGCCTGAAGGAATCATAAAGATCCTGGCCTCAAATGATGACAACAGGATTCTAGGGGTCCATATACTGGGACCACATGCCAATGACCTTATTCACGAGGGAGCCTTGGCAATATCCAACAACATGGATGTGGCAGCTATAAAAAGGACAATACATGCCCATCCAACGCTTTCGGAAGCATTCTTTGAAGCTGCATTGGGACTTGATGAGGCTGCAATTCACATTGCACCAAAGAGAAAAAGAAGAAGATAGGACAGCAACGGGGCGACCCGTTGCTTGATTTTTTCAGGGGAGATGCTTATGAAAACAGAGAAAAAGCTACTGATTGCCATTAGCTTTATTGTATTCTTGATTATGGGCTTTATGGTTGCGGGAAAACCTGAGGGGGTACTCTTTGACCAGCCCGTTATGGATTTTGTGCACAGCTATAATAATCTTTTATTGATTAGGGCTATGGAGATAATCTCTTTTCTAGGGTCTGAGGTCTTTCTCTTTCCGGTAATGGGTACGGCAATAGCATATTTTACAATAAAGAAGAGATATTTCATAGCAGGGCTGCTTTTGATATCGTCGCTGGGTAGCTGGCTGATGAATCATCTGTTGAAGCAGATATTCCAGCGGCCAAGACCCTATGATTACTTTCTTGTTGAACAGGGTGGTCTTAGCTATCCCAGCGGACATTCAATGGTTTCAATGACAATGTTTCTGACAATAGCCTACCTGCTTACGAGAAACAGCAGTAGAGAAGGCTTCAACAAGAAGGTTTGGATAGGGGCACTTTCCTATGTACTTCTAATGGGCGTAAGCAGGGTTTTTCTGGGTGTCCATTGGCCATCTGATATTATAGGCGGCTTTGCGGCAGGCTATGTTTTCTATTCGGTATATATGCATTTTATAAGTAAAAGAATCAAAAGGGATTCCGCATAGGTGGAATCCCTTTTGATTCTTTTAGATACCCTCATCCCCGAGGTACTGGTTGGTATAGAGTCTATGGTAATATCCGCCTTTTTTCAACAGGTTTCTGTGGGTACCCTCCTCAACAATCTCACCCTTTCTGATAACCAGAATCCTGTCAGCATTCTTGATGGTTGAAAGCCTGTGGGCTATTACAAAGCTGGTTCTTCCCTTCAGGACCTTTGTGATGGCGTCCTGGATTATCTTTTCCGTTTCAGTGTCGATGGAGGAGGTTGCCTCATCAAGCACAAACAGTGAGGGATTTCGAATTATCGCCCTGGCAAATGAAATAAGCTGCTTCTGTCCTGTGGACAGCATTCCACCACCCTCACCTACCTGGGTATCGTAACCATCCTCCAGGTCCATAATGAATTCGTGTGCATTGACTATCCTGCATGCCTCCTTAATCTCCTCATCTGTGGCATCCAGATTTCCATATCGGATATTTTCCCTTATGGGGCCGCTGAATAGGTGAGGGCTTTGTAGTACATAGCCCAGGCTGTTGTGTATCCATTGGAGGGGCATTTTTTTGTAATCCAGGCCATCAACCAGTATTCTTCCCTCTGTTGGCTCGTAAAACCTGCAGAAGAGGTTCACTATTGTTGATTTACCTGAGCCGGTTTCTCCAACAAGGGCAATGGTCTCTCCTGGACTTACCTCAAGGCTGAAATTCCTTAGTACCGGCTCCTGGGGCTGATATGAGAAGGAAACATTCTCAAAGGATATCCTTCCCTTTATCTGTGGCAAATTGTCTCTTTCCTGTTGGAAGATGTCTCCAAACCTTTCAATTACCTCCTGCTCATCCTTGATTTCAGGCTTTTCCTTCAGCAAGGAAAACACTCTTTCCGCAGAGGCCTGTGCACTTTGGAACTCAGCAAAAATAACTGCCATCTGTCGGATGGGCTCAAAAAACTGGGCTGTATAGGAAATGAATGCAACAAGGGTACCATAGGTTATTATTCCATCCATAATATAGCCAGATCCGAAGGAAAAGGCAAGGGCTGTACCAATGCTTCCCAGACCTATGACCAGGGGAAGGTAAACCGATGACAGGATTGCAGCCCTAATTGACTGGGTTCTCATTGAACCGGTCAAGCTGGAGAATTCCTCCAGATTCTTTTCCTCTCTTACCAATGTTTTGGTTGTCTTTGCGCCTTGAATATCTTCATTGAAGGCACCAGTTATCTGTGAATTGATTTTTCTTATTTTTCTTTGTGCTGACAGTATTTTTTTCTGGAATACCACACTTAGAATTGCAAGCAAGGGTACCACTGATAGGGTTATCATTGCCAGGAAAGGATTCAGGATGAGCATGTAGATTGAAATTCCTGTCATTATTGCCAGTCCCCATGCAAGATCCACTATTCCCCATGAGATGGTCTCACTGAGTCTTGTTATGTCTGAGGTCATCCTTGCCAGTAGCCAACCCACTGCCTTGTTGTCATAGTATGATAGTGGAAGCTCCTGAAGCTGTATGAATCCAAGCCTCCTGATGTCATGTGCTATTGTGGTCTCCAACCTTCCTGCTATCTTGATAAATACCAGGATGAGAAGACTCAAGGCCAGTACTGCAGCCAGATACATTCCAATGAACAATGGAAGACCCTCAAGGCTCTCCTTTCTCACAAATTCATCTATGGCATATTTTGAAAGTATCGGAAATGTTGCATCCATTATTCCAAGGAGCACCATCAACACGATAAGCTTTAGGAATCTTGCCTTGTATGGCTTGAGGTAGGTGTAGAAGTCCCTCCATATTCCCAGACTTAACCTGCTTGGTGCATCAGTATTTATATTATCCATGGTGATTCCTCCTAAGCATTCAGTACTTCCATTTCAACTGATGACTGAATGTCGTAAATTCTTTTGTAGAGTCCCTCCTGGGAGATCAGTTCCCTGTGAGTGCCTGACTGGACAATTTTACCCTTGTCCAGGACTATTATCATATTGGCGTTGGAGACAGTTGAAATCCTGTGTGATATGACAAATGTTGTGGCTATATTTTTCCGTTTCTCCAAGGCCTTTCTTATTTCAATATCCGTTTCCGTATCAACTGCAGACAGTGAATCATCAAATATGACTATGGGTGTTTCAGTTATTATGGCCCTGGCAATTGCCATTCTCTGCTTTTGACCGCCAGATAGGGACACACCCCTTTCGCCCACCATTGTTTCATACTTCTTTTCAAATGAGATGATATCATTGTGTAT
>CAYMHD010000108.1:0-217 GCA_964390135.1 uncultured Gudongella sp.
CAACCTTCATAGGCCATCCCTTCCTCAATGTGTATGCTTCAATAATTTTAATATTTATACCCGCGTTTTATCGCATTAATGCATGGCTGTATCCCCTTGGGCATATTTAAAAGGCCCCTGTTCAAGGGACCCTTTGGTGTTTCAGGTATGGTACTGAATAAGTTGACAACTAAATGGTTTTTAAAGCGGCCAGAACAGAAGTATCAGGGGTGTTCCC
>CAYMHD010000108.1:241-855 GCA_964390135.1 uncultured Gudongella sp.
GTTAGACTGGTGCCCAATTGGGGTCATGAATGCCGAGGATGCGGAAACCGCAACGGCCATAAGCATTGGGTCAGGTGACACTCCCATCTTCATTGCCAGATTCATTGCAATTGGGGCCATTAGAACAGCTGCAGCAGCGTTGTTTATAAGGTTTGTTAGAAGTATGGTCGTTATCATAAGTACAGTTACCATAAGAGAAGGGCTCAGATAGTCCATTGCACCCACCATGAGGTTTGCTATGGTTTCTGCACCACCTGTTGACTGTAGGGCATCCCCCACTGGAAGTAGAGACCCAAGCATTATTATTATGGGCCATTCTATTGCATTGTAGAACTCCCTTGGAGTAATTATATGGAACAGGACCATTAGCAGAGCACATGCCGCAAAGGAAATCTGCACACTTAGAATTCCGAGAGTGGTCAGTATTATTGATATGAGGAACAAGGTTAGGGTAATTGCCTTCAAGGATTTCTTGTTGCCCTTTCCAACCCTCAAGCCTCTTTCAGCAAGGGGCAGGGCCCTGATCTGGCTCAGCACATCCTGTATGGAGTTGCCTGGGCACTGGATAAGGAGCACGTCACATGGTTTGAAAAAGAAGGATTGAAGCCTGTTGT
>CAYMHD010000108.1:909-7254 GCA_964390135.1 uncultured Gudongella sp.
AGGTCTATGACGTTTCTTCCAATTGCAGGGGAATCATCCTTAAGTACGATTTCAGCCATGACAAGGCTGCTGTCCTTTAGGACCTTACCTGAGTCGTTGTATATATGCTTGCTTCCCTTGAATTGAAACCCGGTTTTCTTTACGAAATCAGCAAGACCTGAATGGTCTGCCCTTATGACCAGGTGGTCCATCTCCTCTAAAAGCTCAGTTGCAGCAGGCGGGACAATGCTCCTGTCCCCCCTGATTATGCTAAGGATGTTTACATCCAGATTATGGTCTCCAAGGAGCTCCTCCACCGTCCTGTTTGAGTATTTGCTTCCCTTGGGTATTACCACCTCAGACATATACTCATCAATCCTGAAGAAATCCGACTGGCCCTCATCACCCTTTCTTTTGGGTATCATACGCCAGCCAATTGTAGAAATAAATATAATCCCAACCAGTGTGAGTCCAACTCCCACGGGTGCAAAATCAAAGAAAAGGAAGGGCTCAGCTCCGATACTTCCCCTATAGGTTGAAATTATTAGATTTGGTGGTGTTCCAATCTCCGTTATCAGCCCACCAAGAAGGGATGCAAAGGCCACTGGCATCAGCAGGTAGGATGGTGAAATCCTATGATACTTACCCACTTGTATTGCTATTGGCATAACCAGAGCAAGGGCTCCAACATTGTTCATAAAGCTTGACAGTACAGCTGTCATTATCATAAGTGCTGCAATTTTTATGCTGATCCCTCTTCCGCTTCTGTTCAGGATCCTAACAAGCTGATCAAGTACTCCTGTCTTCAGTAGGCTGCTGCTAACAACAAGTATGGCTGCCACGGTAACAACCGCTGGATGGCCAAAGCCGAGGAAGGCTTCATCTGCAGGAACAATTCCTGTAACTACAAGCACAATCAGGGCTCCCAGTCCAACAAAATCATATCGTATGCTTCCCTGTGCAAAAAGAATGAGTGACCCGATTATTACTGAAAATACTATTGCCTGTTGCAGCATACAATCACCTCTCCCAAACGGTTTGATGGCTCACTTTATGATTGTTGCATAATTCACAAATATTATACCCATTTTCCCCTGCTAGCATAGGCGAAAATCCGTCGTTTATTGTTTTTTCAATATTTATTTATTAAATATAAATGTATTGAGGTATACTATAGTTAACAGCTAGTATCAAATACAAAGGAGGAATCGCCTTGTCAGAAATATTATTGAATGTAACCAGAGGAGACAGAGTTGAGAATATTCACAGGGGGGACATTGCTGTTGTTGATTTCAAGGGAAATCTTATAGCAAGCGTCGGGGACCCCTACAAGAGGACCTATATGCGATCAAGCGCAAAGCCTTTACAGACACTTGTTGTCATAGAATCTGGAGCTGAAAACACCTATGGAATAACAAGGAGGGAGCTTGCAGTTATGTGTGCCTCCCACTTTTCCGAGGACTTTCACCTTGATGCAGTAAGCTCAGTACTTCGAAAGCTGGACCTGGGAGAGGATGACCTTCTTTGTGGACACAGCTATTCCCGTAGTGACAAGGTTACAAAACAGATGCTAAGGGAGGGTAAAACTGCAAGAAAGATCTACAACACCTGCTCAGGCAAGCATTCGGGAATGCTTGCTGTATCCAGGAAGCTGGACCTGCCCCTTGAAACCTACAACCTGCTGCAGCATCCACTTCAGCAGATGACCCTGGACACAATTGCCCAGGTATGTGAAATGGATGTGGATGATATTGGGGTTGGAATCGACGGGTGCGGAGTACCGGTTGTGGAAATGCCCCTCTACAATATGGCCCTTTCCTATGCAAAGCTTGTGCACTCATCGGTATTTGATGAAAAGAGGAAAATGGCGGCAGACCTTGTTGTTGAATCAATGATGGAATATCCTGAGATGGTTGCCGGAACAGGAGGATTCTGCACAGAGCTTATGAAGAACACAAATGGTAAGCTTATGGGTAAGCTGGGGGCAGATGGAGTTTATTGCATCGGTATGGTGGATCAGGGTGTTGGAATTGCAGTGAAGATTGAGGATGGCAACATCAAGGCTGTTGAAAGTGCCACCATGGAGATCCTTAAGCAGATGGGCTACCTTGACCAGGAGGAGCTTGAGGCCTTAAAACCCTTCCATATCATTGAGAATATCAATACCTTAAGGGATAAGATTGGGGAGACAAGGCCTGTATTTGAGTTGGAAATAGTGTAATTAGAAAGATTTTTTACATCATATCATGGTAAATAAAAAGCTGTGGCTATAAGAGTTTTTTCTTAGCCGCAGCTTTTAAATCTGTGATTTTAGGAATTTTATCATAATCTAAAAAAAGTAATGCGCACTTTTTTATAAGCGCGCAATTTGTAATCTTTATTACTCTAAATATTCTCTATTGCTATCATTAAAATGCCACCATTCACCCTTGTACACGTTCATTCCATTTGCCTCCATTGCTTCCTGCAGCACTTTCAATGACTCATTATCTTCATGGAGACTGGGCAGCCTGTTGTCTGTAAAATCCAAATAGGCTGAGGGCATTTCCAAGGGCTCTCCATCTTTGCGTTCCAATGTAACATCCACCGCAGTACCCTTCTGATGTTGACTCATCCCTGGAGCGGCAACAAGATCATAGCGTCCTTCTGTAATCCCCATTGTTATTGCCAAATGCTCTCTCAATTGTTGCTGTAATTTTTCATCCCGATACCCAACCCATATCACTAGACTTAAACCCTGATCCTTGAGTTGTTCATCTACATTGATGAGTTTTCTCAACGTTCCTGCTTTCACATATACATCATCAGAATTTGCATAAATGTCCTCTGATCCTTCTTCACTAAAAACAGATATTTTATTATATTTAAAATAATTACTGGTTTTTATATAACTATATTTCTCAACAGATACCAATTCATGGTCCAAGACACCATCCAGTGACTCCACCTTTTTCACTTCAGGTGGATCCATATTATCCACTTCGGGTGAATCCATATTTTCAACTTGGGCTGAATCCATGTTTCCAGCCTCCACCTCAGGAGCATCCATGGCCTCTGCCTCTTTTTCAGACATGGGCTCAGGCAAACCACTTTGGGTCATAGGTACTTCTTCTGGAGACTTTATATCATTTTGTTGAACAGCGAATCCGTATATTAAATTCACAGTGACTACTGCTACAACTATTATCGCAAATACAAACCTACTTAAATTCTTATTCATTATTTCCTCTCTTCCATAATTGACAAATGTAAACTTTGTACACATTACACCATGCTTTTTCCCATTCTGATTATTAAACACAGGTGCTTTTCTACTCTATTTCATATAAAAAGTTACATAAATAGTACTTAATAAAACAATCAACAAAATCAAATCCACAATTCCAAAACCGTTCCTATCTTTTCTATAATCTTGCTTGAACATAATTACCTCCAAATACTATACGATGTATAGGCAGATGATTTAGCCATGGCATCCAGTGTTATATACCCGGTAAAAACATCTGATCTTCGAATACCTGCTTGCGTACCGTATGAAAAGACCTGACCATAATACTGCAATGCCTCATCTGCAGGAATTTGTTTGATATTTCCAGGATAGGGATCTAGAAATTTCAGCTTCCCATCTTCAGAAATTCCATAAATTACAATAAGATGCCCAAAATTTTTGTACCCTATACCAGGATTATTGCTTGTATGATAATACACAAGTCTACCACTCTTAATCTCAGCAGGAATGTCCGCTAACTCAATCTTTTTTACATTTACTTCATAAGTATCCCCGATTATTTCAGCAAAACGATCAACATCAATTCTTGGGGGGTCACTTCTCCCCAAATTATGTTGACGATCAAGTGCAATCATATCATCCACGTCAATTTCCGAGTCCAACTCATAATTCAATATCATTGCCATGGATACAAGTCCACATCCCCTCGTGGAAATATTATCATAAGCAAAATCATCGTATCGCCAGCGATCATCAATTTGAGAATAGTAAGTCAGTGGGCTATCATCTATCACTTCTAATTCTATATCCCAGAATTTTGGTTGCGAAACAAATACCAGTTCACCTGACTCTATGGACAAATACTGATCCTTATACCTGAAAGCCACTTGTTGATCTCTGACATCGTAATCCAATGGTGTCGGTTCAGTGCCAATAACAGGAGATCCTTCCAATACTGATAAATATCTTCCGTTAAGTAGCTCAATGCCTATCTGTTGACCAAGTTCAACGAAATCAATCTTTAAATTCATTGTTTCTTCCACAACAACAAACTCTTGATCTTCGTAACTCAGATATTCCCCATCAAGGGACATGTTATACACTTCTCCATACTCAACTCTAGGCTTTCGCTCATCATGATCATATACTACACTGCCAATATCAGTCAAGGGTCCTTTGGATTCGCTTGAAGGCTGTTGATCCCAATTAAAGCCTTCAAAAACCTTTTCCGGGATGCTTGTTATCTCAGCATCCTCCTCTACAGGATTCTCGATTCCACTTGATGGTATGAAGCTCTCATTTGTTTCCAATGTTTCCTCGTAATGCTGTTTAACACTTTGAGATTTTGCTTCCAAAATAACTGGGCTCGTCACATAGCCGTAAACAGCAAAAATAATCAAGAGACTCACAGCTCGAAAACTATGAATAGCCTGTTTATGTTGTTTTCCCCATTCCAATACTCCTTTAAACAAGTCAGAAAACAATCTTTTACGAGCCGTTAAAGCCACAATGGCAATCGAAAGTATAAAGGCAATGATCATTGAGTTCACTTCATAATCCAAAAACCATCCAATCGTCCGAATAATAAGCCCATGCAATAGGTAGATGGTCATTGTGTTCACCGATTGAACATATCCATAAGTTCGTTTTGACATCAGAATAAATAATAATGCAGATAAAGAAAATGCAATCACATATGCAACTATTCTATAATACATACCCGAGACCATATCCAGACCGAGTTCCGCATAGCCTTTTGAAAAGTAAAACAACTGATAATCCAACCCTGAATTGATAAACATAAAAATTCCTATTGCAGCCAAAGCAGATGCCGCCAGAACTATCCAACTCTTGACACTTCGAGTCAGACTATCCAGCTTGGACAAGTCAAAATAATAGCCAATCAGGTAAAATGGCATGAAATATACAATTCTACCGAATAAAGTGTTAGCTATCATGCCCATATTCCCAAACATTAAAACCATCAGCAACATTAAAATTGGCCAATACCTGAATTTAGTGTAATCAATAAGATAATCCCATACTATCAATGCAACAGTATACCAAAGTACCCAATAAGGCTGAATAGCTCCTGTGAACATGTAACTCAGAACAGCGAAAATGAATTGAAGAACCAAACTTGGAATAACAAGTTTTATGTACCTGTTAAGTATGCCTAGCTCTCCTCGATCAATAACAATTCTTGAAAAGTATCCTGAAACTATAATCATAATCGGCATATGAAACATATAGATACCAGTATACAAGATATTGAAAACTCCAGTTTGAATATTTCCCATTTCAAGGACATGCCCAAAAACGACTAAAAAGATCATTGTGAATTTTAAATTGTCCATTTTTTGATCTCTCATAAACTTCCTCCATAAGACACAACAAGAAATTCTGCAAATTTCATGCTTTTTGCTAGCCTCAACGAATACTACCTTAAAATAACATATACCCATTTCCTTATTATTGTACCATAGTTTCTGTCTCACCGGCATTAGCTTTCTTGTGGTGATTAAATAGTAACACATACAGCCATCCTTGGGCTTTTGCATTGGTTCATTCTCACTTTACAATCAGTAAATATTATTAAGTTAAAAAAATAAACGCACTTAGGTACAAAGTAATACCTAGTGCGTTCGATAAATTGTTCTTTGAAACTACAGCAGGTATTCCAGCTGGCAGTCGTAGGGTTCCCTATCCACGTGGTCCTGGTTGTATTCCTTTGCTTCCACACAGCCCAATGACCTGTAGAAGCCATGGGTTTCGACGGATGAATGTGCAGATATGTAAAGCTTTTTGGCTCCCTTTTCCCTTGCCCAGGTGGAGGCCATTTCAAATAGGACCTTGCCTATCCCCTTACCCCTCATATCCTCTGAGACATGAAGGCTTGACAGGTCCAGGTATTCCTTGTCAGATCCCAGGAAATCCGCTTCAACAGATGCAAAGCCCTTAAGCTTGCCCTCTTGGAAGGCTCCAATTACAATGCCTCCAGTTTGTGTGGTGTTTCTAAGGTATCCAACAAGAAGTGAGTACTCCTCTTCAGTCCAGTCATCAATGAACTCTATGTCCTTAATTACCCATTCCCCTTCCACTCTCCTCCAACATTTGGTCACCTTCTGGTGGCGGAC
>CAYMHD010000109.1:0-7212 GCA_964390135.1 uncultured Gudongella sp.
TGCGCAATCCCACGCAGCCCTCGAGTTTGGCGGCCTCGTTGACGCTCTGCGGGATTCCGTATAGCCCCGCTTAGTAAATAATGAGACATCAAAAAATCTTGGTCCAAGCTCAGGGATATTATGCCCCCTTACAGGACTCTGTCCCTGAAGCTTAATATGGTCATTTATTATCATTATGTCCCCTGGAGCCATGTCCGTATTTATAGCTCCAGCTGCATTTGTCAGTATCAAGGTTTCAACTCCCAGCAGTCTGAATACCCTAATTGGTACAGCCAGTCTTTCAAAGTCATAGCCTTCATAATGGTGAAAGCGTCCACTCATGCAGATAACCCTTTTCTCACCCAAATTCCCAACAATTAGCTTCCCAGCATGACTCTCAACTGTTGAGAGAAGGAAGTTGGGGATCTCCTTGTAGTCTATTATTACCGGATCCTTGATCTTTTCCGCCAGTCCTCCAAGGCTTGATCCCAGAACCAATCCAAACTGGACCTCTCCTCCAATTCTTTCCTTTATGTAGTCAGCTGCCTTCTTGTAGTATCCATAAGCATACCTCATTAATTTCCCTCCCTGAATTCATCTACTTAAAGTATATCAGATTCGCCCGAGAAAAATAAGGGCCCAAAATGAGGCCCCTATTATTACTCTGCCAGCTTGTAAATCCTAACTGCATCTTCCTTGTCAATCTTCATAAGTGCACCGAAGCTTCCCATGGAGGTTGCAAGGTCGGCCATCCTTTCGAACTCATTCGTAGGAAGTCCCGCCTCCTTTAGGGATCTTGGCAAGCCTATTTTTTTAAGGAATTCCTCAAATCTCCTGATCCCCTCCAGGGCTACATGCTCCTTGGTATTGCCAGCTGCAGATACTCCAAAGACATTTACTGCAAACTTGTTGAATATATCAAGATTTTCCCTGTATACATACTTCATCCAGGCAGGAAATATTATTCCCAGGGTCACTCCATGGGTGGCTCCATAAAGAGCACTGAGCTGATGGCTAAGCTGATGGCTTGCCCAGTCATCCTCCCTTCCCAATCCCAGCAAACCGTTGTGTGCAAGTGTTCCTGCAAGCATAATCTCAGCCCTGGCATTGTAATCATCGGGGTTTTTCAAAAGCTTGTAGGCATTACTAATTACAGTTTTCATGGTTGCTTCCGCAAGGCTGTCGGTCAGTCCAACATTTTCGGTCTTGGTGAAATACCTTTCAAATATATGGGACAGTATGTCCATTACCCCTGCAAAGGTTTGTTCCCTTGGCAAGGACATTGTGTACTCAGGATCCATAATTGCAAACACCGGTCTCAGGAGGTCATGGTTTACGGCAAGCTTCAAATTTTTCTCTTCATTTGTTATGACACTACCCATGCTGGCCTCACTTCCCGTTGCAGGTATTGTAAGTACAACTCCCACTGGAAGGGCTTTTTCCACCCTTTCCTTGCCAAGAAAGAAATCCCATATGTCAGCCTCCGTGAGAGCCCCAAGGGCTATGGCCTTTGCTGAATCTATTACGCTTCCTCCACCTACTGCAAGAATCAGGTCAATTTCCTTCTCCTTGACCAGCTTTATTCCCTCGCGAACCATTGAAAGTGCGGGGTTTGGCTTTACTCCTCCAAGCTCAAAAACCTCCACTCCGGTTTTTTTAAGCTGATCTATGGCATCATCATAAATACCGTTTTTCTTTATACTGCCTCCTCCGTAGTGAAGGAGTATATTTTTGTAATTACCCTCCACAAGCTTGGGCAGCTTCTCTATGCTACCCTTTCCAAACTTGATTATGGTTGGTGAGTAGAAACTGAAATTTTTCATAAATAAATCTCCTCTCATTCTGGATATTTATTCTATACCCAGAAGAGAGGAGTTTAGTTTGACAATCAATAATTCCAATGCCTTTGATTGTATATTTCATCAACAATTGTAAGGATGTCCTCGTTGTCCACATTGTCAACAAGTCTCTTGTATATCGTATCCTTTCGCTCATAGGCTCCACCGCTTATCATCTCCAGGAGAAATTCTCTTAGGGATTCCATCTCATCAGCCGGTGGGGGATCTTCACCAAGTCCAAGGATTGCACTTCTGAAGGTCTCTCCCTGGAGCCTTGATGGGTAGAACCTGTCATCCAAAAGTCCCTGGACTGCCAAATCATAATCTCCAAGGTATATGTTAAGGAATACCAGGCTTTCAGGCAGGAAATTCTCCAGATTCTCAAGTGCATCCCTTGCTTCCCTGTAGTTGCCCTTTGCCCTATGGAGCTTGAACCGGGCGTAATGGGCATCATCTTCATTATACTTTTCCAGTATGGCTATCATGTCCATAATCTTCTCTTCAGATCCCAGAATCTCATCTGCCTCCAATTCGAAGCTTATGCTGTTGATAAGGTTGGATGCCAATCTTTCATCATCCACCCTCTCCAGGAGCTCAAAGGCCCTGGAGAGGTTCTTCTCTCCTTTCTTCCATCCGATTCCGTAAATCTTTATAAGACTTGAGACTGCCTCCATATCATGGGGATCCTCCAAAAGGACCTCCTCATAATACTCTATGGCTTCAGGATACTTCAGCTGGGCCACAAGCCTCTGTCCAGGTGAAAGGTCTCCCTCCACCACTATGCTAGGAATCTGGTCGTAGTAGGTTCTCATGGGAAAGCTGCTTGTTATGAGCTGGTTGTTTTTATCATATGCATTTACTATTATTGGGTACTCCCCTCCTGGCAGGAACTTGCCAAGTACTGCACCGGAGCCCAGAAGCCATTCCTCACCTTCAAAGGTCATCCCGCCGGTTTGGTTTCTGAAGTCTGATATCCTAAAGTCTGCGCTTGTCCCCCCAGATCTTCCTTCTCCATCAATATCTTCAATGGGACTTCTGAATGACCCTCCTGACTTCTCAAGGGGATTTGAAAATATTACAGGCTCAACTGTGTAGTAATCCGCCTCACTAACCTCCTCCCAGGACACTGTGAAAAGGTCGTCTTTGACAACCGACCCCGGCTGGGGTGAATAAACGTCGAAGGTGTCTCTGAATGTGTACTCAATATGCACATCACCTTGAGCTATTTCCACATAACCAGTCTCGCTTTTCTGAAAGACCTTGTCTGTCAATAGGCTTCCATCAAGTCCAAGACCTACGTCATAAATCCCATCTGAAATAGGGAGGGTTTTGAAATAACCCTTCTCATCTGTGATGGCTACAAAGGATTCTCCGCCGATTCTCACACCTCCATCAGCCCTAAGGATGTAAACTTCAACAAATGCCATTGGTTCGCCCTCAAAGGTGACCCTTCCCTTTATTCGGTTATCTCCCTTGAGAAGGCTCTGGGATTCATCCAGCCAGAAATTTCTGCTGCTAAATGTCGGAGATGCAAAGTAGGAATCCTTTAGGCTTTTCCAATCCCTTCTTTGGTATTTTTTGTACAGGTCTCTGGCCTCCTCCAATTCTCCATTGGCAAGGTGGATTTCAGCCAATAGAATCTCCTGTCTTGGATCATCCAGTCCTTCCTGCTGGAGTCTATCCAAAATATTTTTGACTTCTTCAAAATCCCTGTTGGTAAAATGGAGGTAGGCCTTGTAGAGCAATGCCTCGTCCAATAGGAATTTCTTGTTATTCTCACCAAAATGGATCAACTCTCTTAACCCATCCACATCCCCCTTTGCGATGGCTATGTCCATTCTCATCCTGTATGCCTCCAGATGCAAGTTTTCTTCCCTGGCTGACGGCTCCATTTGGAGGATTTCCTGGAGCAGGTCCTCTGCCCTTATCAAATCCTCCTGGCTGGTTTCCTCTCCTCCTCCCCAGCCCTGCTGGTAGATTGTGAACTTCCTAAAGCTCTTCACAAGACTTTTCGCATACTCCAGCCTGCCTTCAATTGAATCATCCATCTGTATATGTCTTTCAAAGAAAAGCTCAGCTCTTGGGGAGTCCTTCTTGTCCAGGTACCTTGCAATTGCCAGGGTGCTTTGGGGAATAACCCAAAGGTAGCCCACAGCAAAAACAATCAATCCTAAAAGTAGTGTCTTAACCTTTATTTTCATCTTCATTTTCTTGTCACCTCTTTGTCCTCCTGAACCATGACCTGGGATCCAGCCATTTCAATTGCGGTTAATCTGTATTGCTTCTCCAGGATTCCCTCCGGTAGGATTGAGACTGCAAAAATTGCTGCCACAGCCACTGATGCCGGTATCAAGAGAATCTGACGTTCATAGTTTCGTATTCTTCGTATTTTCCCTTTTCCTGAACGGGTGGTCTTATCCAGGACACTTTCCATCATCTTGTCCGTAAACTCCATTTCAGATGTTTCCTCGTCAAATATTATCTTTATATCATCCTTTATAAGATCTTCCCTACTCATCTTCAGAACCTCCCTTCTTCATCTCTTTGGCCAGAATTCTTCTCGCTCTTGACAATCTGCTCTTTATTGTTCCTTCCTTTTCATTCAACAGGTCTGAAATCTCTGCAATGCTTAGGTCCTGATAGTAGAACAGGACCAAGGCTTCCCTGTATATTGGACTCAGTTCCCCCAATCTGACCTTAAGCTCCTCCAAATCGAGCCTGTGCTCAAGCTTCTCCAGTGTATCTTCCTCGCCAATTATTTCCTCATTGAGGCTTAGGTCATAGCTTCTTTTCCTTAACATATCCCTTGAAAGGTTTATGGCAATCCTATATATCCATGTATAGAGGCTGCTTTTTCTTTTAAAGCTCCTTATGTTCCCAAAAACCCTTACAAAGGTTTCCTGGACAACATCCTCGGCCTCCTCCCGGTCTCTCAGTATCAGGTAACAGGTAGCAAGGAGCTTGTTTCCGTAAAGCTGCATCATTTGTCTAAAGGCATCCTCCTGCCCATTAATAAGTCCATCAATCATTTGGTTTTCTGTCACCTTCAACCCTCCTTACTCTTTAGACTGAAAAAACACAAAAAGGTTGCATAAAAAAAGAGAGAAATTATTCTCCCTTTAATTGTACAACACCTGTCTATTTAATTGATAATAATTTCGTATTATTCTATAGCTCAATCTGCAAAGAAAATAATCTCATTTTCATCACTGGGGATTTTCCTCAGGCTTATGGTGGACTATGCTTATCCACTTATCATCCACAAGAATCTTTCTAACCCTTTTCTCAAATTCAATCCTTGTGAGCCAGATCTGTCTTTCACAGCCCATGCACTTAAGCTTTATATCAACACCAGTCCGTAGTATTTCCCAGTGGTTTTCTCCACATGGGTGTCCCTTCTTAAGTGTAACCTGGTCTCCAACCTTGTAGTATAGCATTACTTGTCTCCACCTCCATAGACTACAACCTTTGAATATGGTATCTCGATACCTTCACGGTCAAAGGCCTGCTTGTACCTTTTCCTCATTTCCCGTTCAACTGCCCATTGCTCCATTGGCTTTGTCTTGGCTATAGCCCGGATAACAACATCAGAGCTTCCGAAGCTTGCAACTCCAAGGACCGTGGGTCCCTCGATGATGGTGTCATTTGTTTCAGCAATTTCTGCACTGATCCTCTCCATAACCTCCAAGGCTCTGTCAATATCGGCCTCATATGCGATGGAAATATCAACAAGGGCCCTCATGGCGCCCCTGGTTCTATTGGTTACCACAGTGATTGAGCTGTTCGGAATTATGTGAAGCTCCCCTGTAAAGTCCCTTATTTTTGTGACCCTAACACCAAGCTCCTCAACCAGCCCCTCCTTGGAATCTATCTGAACATAATCCCCAACAGCGTATTGATCCTCAAGAAGTATAAAGAATCCGGTAATTATATCCTTGACCAGGGATTGTGCTCCAAAACCTATTGCAAGACCACCAATACCTGCAGTGGCTATTATGGATGCGGTATTGATGCTGAAAATCTCAAGGGACATCACTATCCCTATAAAGAAGAGTGTATACTTGACAACCTTCTTAAGGATATTGGTCAAAGTATCCCTTCTTCTGTCCGATATCTGAAATTTACTGAAGCTTTTATAGGTTAGGGTTCTGTCTATGATTCTGTTGACAACCTTAACAATAATCCCTATTGCAATAAATATAAGGAGTATGGTTACAATTTTCCCAAACAGGTTCAGTTCTCCTTCCGTGTTCTTTAGAAGAGAGTTTGTTGTCTGCACTACCCCGTCATATAGGTTTTTCAATGATTCCATCCCTACCTCCTAGTCAAGTTTATTCAAATATCTTTTCCCATCAACTTTCTTCAAATGGTGAAGCTCCTTGTATTCAAGCTTCTCTGATCTCTTCAGTTCCATTATTGTCTCCAGGTCCTCAACCCCTATCCTTATGGCAAGCCCGCAGCTTAGTGTTATGTCCCTTGGAGTTGGTATTGTCTTTGTTTTGATTCCTTCCTCAGTCAGTATTCTCTCCGCCCTCATGGCGTGATGGGTTGACTGGAAGGTCAATATTCCAAATTCGTTCATCCTGATCATCCTATCGTAATTGTGTTTGTTCCCGACTGCATCTTTTCATATATGGTGTACATGTTTGAAATGTCTCCAACTGCCAGGCTATCCTTCAAGTTGTAGAAATCAAGGCATGTACCGCAGGAGATTATCTCAACCCCCGCCTCAAGCAGCGCCTGCAGGTCATCCAGAACAGGGCTTTCCTCTACGGTGAGCTTGACTCCACTGTTGTAGAAAAGAATTGCCTTGGGATGTGGTCTGGTCTCATTTACAGTGTAAATAAAGCTCTTCATAAGAAGTCTTCCCAGCTCCTCATCTCCCTTGCCCATCTGGTCGGATGGGATGATCAGGACCCTACCACCATCTGGGTTTTGATGAATTTTCTCCTCAACCTTCTGGTCTTCCACTTCCCCTGACTTTACAATGGTCACTGCAAATAGATTCTCACCAAGCTCATCTATGGAAAACTCCAGACCCATGCTTCCTGCAAGCTTTGAGAGGTTCTCCCTTGCCGTTACATTGTCAACAATTGTCCTTACGGAACCCGCCTCCATGGTATCAAGCTCTTTCTTTGTCAGACTTACTGGCTTAGGGCATGCAAGGCCCTTTGCATCTATTTCCCTTATCATTGCGTCTCCTCCTCAGTCACTTCCTTATCCTCTATCCTTACTATATTTACACCATTTTGGGTGGTTACAATCAGATCATTGAATTGGCTTTGCATATCTACAATTTCCCAATTGAAGCTGTAGTCTGCAATTTTTTCCTTGTGTCTAAAAACAAGCAAGTCCTTTCCCCTGCCAAAACAATGTACTTCCCATGGGCATGGAG
>CAYMHD010000110.1:0-7171 GCA_964390135.1 uncultured Gudongella sp.
CCTTCAATACCTCTATCTCTTCCGTAAAATCAACTTCCCTAATATCCGCATCCTTATCAATAACTGGTGTATTTACCTGGACTGTAACCTCTTCCGCAGCTTTCCCATCAATTGTTAGATTAACCACATCCCCTGGCTTTAGTCTTGAAGGATCCACTCCGGGGTTAGCCTCCTCAAGGGCTGTTGCAGTCAAGTTATACTGTCTGGCAATTGTCCAGTAGTTGTCTCCATCCTCTACGGTATGAGTCTTAGGTGTTGTTATTTCCTCCACCTGAACCTCTTTAGCATCACCTTCCTGCTCCTCTACAGCCTGTGGAAGGTATGATGATTTCACCGTATCCAATATATATTCAACTTCCTGACCTGATTTGAATATTCCAAAGCTTTCTCCATCTACAATCAGTTCAAATCCAGTAACGCTTATATTTATGTTATCCTTTATATTTGATCTGATTTCATTTGCTGTGGTCAATGCCTCATCCTTGGCATTGGTTTCCTGGAAATCAAGCTCCTTGTCAAGTACTACTCCCATGTCATATGTACTCTTGAGACTATCCTTTAGTTCCCTGTAAATCTCCAGCGCTTCATCCTCTGTTCTTACAACTCCAATATGCTGATCTCCCAGATATACATCAAATGCCTTGGTTCTTGTGTCATTGACTGAGTAGCTTACAAAGCTTACCCCTACAATAGCAATAACCGTCATTGTCGCTAAAAATCTTCTGAACCTCTTGTTGTTGAGATTCCACTTCTTATTCTTACCACCTATGTCAATTTTGATTCTATTCTTAATAAAGTCAAGTATTGAGGAATCAAACTTCATCAATAAACCGCCTCCAAGCTGTGCCCAGTATATGAGCTTTATTTGAATCCGATACTGGTTACGATATTTGTAACCGTTTTGTAACATTAACATAAACATTATACCAATTAGGTTACATAAATACAACCTATGGACAACTATTTTACTGCATTGTGGTAATGAAAGTGTTTTCCTGCAAAAAAACCCCTTATCACTGTTATAGTGTGGGGTTTGTACGTGTCAAAATATGGAATTTCCTCAAAACTCAATTTATGAACAAAATTTAACATTATTTTATTATACAATAACTTCCAATTTCTGGCTTGAAAGGTTGAACTCAACCACTTCATCCTCCACCTCAAAGAGCTCTCCATCTATGTTGAGCAGTTCTCCCTTTCTCAATGAGACCTTGACCTTCCTCCCCTTGAAAAATTCAACATGCTTTATATACTTTGTGTGCTCACCCTTGAATATGGACGGAAAAAGGAACAGAATCTTAAGATTGCTGATATCCTTGACCACGCACACATCCAGCATATCATCATATATGCTTGCCATAGGAAGTATTTTCATGCCTCCCCCATAGGACTGTCCGTTCCCAACAGCTATAAGGGTAGCCCTCCTGTGAATTGTCTCACCATCTATTTCCAATTCAACTTCTCTGCTTCTATAGGTCAAAAGGCCTGCCAGTACCCCTAAAATATAGGACGCCTTTCCCTTTATGACCTTCTTTATTCTGTCAGTTTCCCTTACAACCCAGGCATCAAAGCCCACACTTGCAATATTGAAAAAGTAGTCTCCCCTAACTCTCCCAAGATCGATGCTTACAGCTTCACCCCTAAGCAGCCTTTCCATCGCTTTTTCCCTGTCCATGCTCAGATGCAGGGCCTGAGCCATGTCGTTTCCTGTACCGGAAGGAATTATCCCCAGGATGCCGGATCCCCTTTGAAGGATGCCCTTGGCAACCTCATTTGCTGTTCCGTCTCCTCCAACTGCTACACAAATTTTGTACTGTGGGAAGTTCATCACCATTTCCGTGGCTTCCCTGGGTTTTGTTGTCACTTCTATCCTGTATTCCTTATCTGTCCTTGACATATAATCCCTTACAAATTCAACATATGCCCTTGTTCTTCCGCTTCCTGCAGTTGGATTTATTATAAATAGATATTTATCCATAAGCTTCTCCCGTTACAGTATTTTTTCGGCGCTCTCACCCATAAGTGCCCTGTTTATTGCCGCCATCTCCTCTGGGGATAATGGCACATTGCAATTTGCATTCTGGATTGGCTTGGCAAACATGACCGCCTGCTCCCTTCCATAAATACTGGTAAGGACAAATCCGTTGTTGTAGGCATCAAGCAGGGCTATGGAGAAGCTCAGATCACTTCCAGTATCTGCAAAGGCATTATACCTAACGAAGCCCATCTTCTGGATGGTGAATGTCAGTCTTGTCTCAAGAGCCTCAATATTGTCATCAAGAAGGTTTATATCCCTGTTAAGGCTACTTAGTTCAGTATTTATCTTCAGGAAAAGGTCCTCAATATTTGCTCCAGACAAGCCTCTTGTAAGGGAATCGTACCTTTCCTTGTGCTTGTGATATTCCCTAACCTGTGCAATATAAAGAATGATTACAATTATTAGTGCAACTGATAGGCCTATTATAAAATAGGTTGAATTATATTCGATGAATTCAAGAACCTGTGTCATCCCATCACTCCTATAGCTCTTTTGATATTCTTTGAAGAGCCTTTATTGCATATTCAAGCTCTTCCTGGTTGTTGAAAGGTCCAAAGCTGAACCTGACAGCCCCCTGCTCCATGGTTCCAATTGTCTCATGGGCCAAAGGTGCACAGTGAAGTCCAGGTCTTACATATATACCGAATTCCTCATTAAGGACAAAGGACACCTCTGAAGAGTCCAGATCCCTTATGTTCAAGGCAACAACCGCTCCTTGTCTGGAACTATCAAGTGGACCGTATAGCTTTATTCCATCAATCTTGGCTGCTTCTTCAAGAAAATATCCTGTCAGCTCCTCCTCATGCTTCCTGATATTGTCCATTCCCCTCCTGTTGATGTACTGGATTCCCTGGCCCAGACCTATTATTCCGGGAGCGTTGGGTGTTCCACTCTCAAACTTATCAGGCATCTCCTCAGGCTGGTTCAAGGAATAGGAAGCACTTCCCGTACCTCCCTGAATAAATGCTTCCAAATCAAGTCCTTCCCTTATATAAAGTCCACCTGTTCCCTGTGGACCCAGTAGACCCTTGTGGCCTGGGAAAGCCAACATATCCACTCCCAGATCCTCGACGTTGATGGAATATACCCCTGCGGATTGTGCTGCATCCACAAGGTAAGGTACTCCATGTTCTTTTGCTATCATTCCAATTTCCTTTACAGGCATAATTGTACCTGTAAGGTTTGAGACATGGGTTGTGACAATAAGCCTGGTATTATTCCTGATTGCCTTTCCTATTTCAGCTGGATCTATCTGACCGTCCTTCTTTCCTCGGACAATCGTATTTTGAACCCCAATTGATTCAAGGTATTTGATAGGTCTAAGGACCGAGTTATGCTCCATGGATGTTGTTATGACGTGATCTCCGGGTTTAAGCAAGCCCTTTATTCCAATATTCAAGCTCTCAGTGCAATTGTAGGTGAATATTATATTCATGGGATTTTTCACAGAAAACAGCCTTGCAAGCTCTTCCCTGGTATCATAGATCCCTCTTGATGCCCTGAGAGCCAGATCATGACCTGATCTCCCGGGGTTTGCCCCGTACTCAGTCATAGCCTTGTATATCTCATCATACACTTCCTGTGGTTTTGGAAATGTGGTTGCTCCGTTATCAAAATAGTACATATGTTCACCTCTAGGTCTTACAAATCAATCTTACCTGTCTATTTTACCACTTTAAAGATATCCTTACAATCTATTAATCCAGCTAACCCTGAAAGTACAAATGGGTGAAGAAATCCTTTTCTTCACCCATGACGGACAGTAAATACTCCTCTATACTATGCCTTAAGCCTGCTGTACACAACCTCCAGAAGGCTGTCTCTCAAGCTCTTGCCATCTGCCAATAGCCTTTCTACCTTAGCCTCCATCTCATTTTTATACTCCTGATCCTTGATGCTCTTAAGGTTTATAGTTACATTAAACAGAGCTCCTTCAAGGCCAGCATATGCTAGAAGTGTTCCAACTCCAACATCTGTGATAGCGTTTATATTGCCGTGCTCTGCAAATACATCCTGCAGCTTCAATACGTCATAGCATCTTTCTCCACATCTCAAAGGTACTTCCAGTGCCTTCTTGTAGCCTGACTGTATGGCTTCAGATCTTATCCTCTTATTCTCATCCGTATCCTTGGGCAGCTTAAAGGCCTGCATTACATCATCAAATGCAGTGGAGTCCTCATCTACCAGCTCCAAAAGCTCATCCACAAGTGCTTCTATCTCATTGAAGCTCTTTTCCATGATTGCCTTCTTGTCCTCTGGCACATCTGCATAGATCTTTTTGTCAATGGTTAGGTTTCCCACCATATTGGTAAGAGCCCCTCCAAGACTTCCCACAAGTGCTGCCACACTTCCACCACCTGGTGTGGGGTTCTCACTTGCAACATCGTACACAAAATCCTTCGCTGTTCTTTGTATTAACATATTGCACCTCCAAATTTATTTAGAATTTTATTATTCCCTCCATTACTATTGCTGCTGATCCTCCAACCCTGACTGAATAGCTTCCATCCCTTTCTTCAATATAGCAATTTATGATACTGGGTCTTTTAAGGGATTCTCCCTGATGAACAAGCAGACTGTCACCACTTAAAAACCTGTTTTTCCTTAAATAGTATATAAGGGCGCCATTTGCAGTTCCAGTTGCCGCTTCCTCATCGATGCCCACTGCGGGCCCGAAATTCCTGGCGTATGCCACTTCCTTTTCCTCGTCATAACTGAATGCATGAACACCGGTAACTCCCAAACGGTTGCTCAGATCCCTCAATCTGCAGAAATCAACCTCCATGCCCATCAGACTTTTTTTCGAATTGACTGGTAGCATGATATCAGGCAATCCTGTAGAGATGATTTCAGGCATTGCCCTCTTATTTCCTACTCCCAAGTCATCAGCATTCAAGTTGAAGCATTCCAACAGCTCCTTCAAATCCTCCACGGCTCCTGTTGATTTTGGTGTGGCCTGTTCCATTATAACATTTACAGGAGTGTAGTTCCTAAACTGAATTTCAACCTTTAGTGGACCAACACCCGTTTCGATGTTGGCTATCTTTCCACCATTCTCAATTGGCTTTATATAGCCTTTGTTTGCAAGGGTATGAACTGCAGCTATCGTGGCATGTCCACAAAGATCCACCTCACATAATGGTGTAAAATATCTGATTTTAAAGTAGCAATCATCAAGCTGTCTTACGAAGGCTGTTTCTGACAGATTCATCTCATTTGCAATTTTCTGCATCTGCTCCGATGAAATCCCCTTGGAATTTGTTACAACACCTGCAGGATTTCCCCCAAACGCTTCATTTGTGAATGCATCCACCTGAAATATATTAACTTCCATCGTATAACCTCCTCCATGTTCCACGTGGAACATTAGCCTGTAATCAAGTCAATAAGCCGCTCCAGGTCCTCATCGTTGTAATACTCAATTTCAATCTTCCCGGATTTTCTTCCCATATTAAGGGTAACCTTTGTTCCCAAAGCGCTCATGAGCTGGTCTTCCAGGTCAACTATATAATTTTCCTTCTTTTTCTTTGTTCTTATCTTCTTCTTCTTTTTCACGTTGTTCTCTGTGTCTCTAACATTCAGTCCAAATTGAATGATCCTCTCAGCAGCCTTCAGCTGTTCATCCTTATTCTTTATTCCCAAAAGAGCCTTTCCGTGGCCTCCAGAAATCTTTCCTTCATATATATATTGCACGACTCTTTCATCCAGATTCAAAAGCCTCATGTTATTGCTGATATAGGATCTGCTTTTCCCAACGGCTTTTGCAAGCTCATCCTGTTTAAGGCTGTACTCCTTCATTATTCTCTTGTATGCCTGGGCTTCCTCGATGGGATTAAGGTTCTCTCTTTGGACATTTTCTATAAGGGAAATCCTGTCCGCAGTTATGTCATCTATCTCCCTTATGATGCAGGGGATTTCATCAAGACCCGCTTCCCTGGCTGCTCTCCATCTTCTTTCACCTGCAATAATCTCATGCCCATTCCCCAGCTTCCTGACAATTATCGGCTGGATAACACCATTTTCCTTTATGGATTGGGCAAGATCCCCCAATGCATCCTCCTGGAAGATCTTTCGCGGTTGGTCTGGTTTTGGAGTTATATTGTTCAGTGGTATCGATACGACTGCCTCATCCCTGTTGGATGAATCACCTATTAGAGTATCAACCTTTTCCTTATCCTGGATCAATGCTGACAATCCCTTGCCAAGACCTCTCTTCTTGCTGGTCACTAGCAACACATCCTTTCCTATAGTGAATAAACTAATCCTGTAAAAACAGGAATTCCTCGGCCAGTTCCATATAAGACTCCGATCCCTTGGATTTGGAGTCATAGTCGTGGATTGAGAGTCCGTAAGAGGGGGCTTCAGCAAGTCTCACATTCCTCGGTATGATGCTTGTGTACACCTTTCCCTTGAAAAATGCCTTAACTTCCTCCACCACCTGGATGGAAAGATTGGTTCTCCCATCAAACATACTCAACACTACACCTTCAACCTCAAGGGAGGGATTGTAGTTCTTCTTGACCAGCTCAATTGTCTGGAACAGCTGACTGACACCCTCAAGAGCGTAATATTCACACTGTATTGGAATTATCACACTATCTGCCGCTATAAGTCCCATTACACTCAGAATTCCGAGAGATGGGGGACAGTCTATCAAAATGTATTCATACTCATCCCTTATTTCATCTATAATCACTTTGAGTGACTCTTCCCAGTCTCCTCCACGGGCAAGCTCAATCTCAAGTCCGGCCAACTGGTTGTTGGAGGGTATGACGCTTACATTTTCAGCATTGGTTTCATATATACCCTCATTTATATCCGCTTCACCAGTCAGTATGTCATATACCAGCACCTGAGCCTCTTCTCTGTCTATCCCTATTCCAGACGAGCAGTTTCCCTGAGGATCAATATCCACCAGAAGTACCTTCTTGCCCAGCTTCCCCAAGCCCGCAGCTAGATTGATGCTTGTGGTAGTCTTTCCCACACCACCCTTTTGATTGAAAATCGCCATGGTTTTTCCCATATATACACTCCCCGATCTCACTGTTACATGATCATTCTTACATTATGCTGTGATTTAAATCTGGGCCGGAATCCGGCTGTAATGCATCAAGGCTTCGCACAGAAGGGTCC
>CAYMHD010000111.1:0-3204 GCA_964390135.1 uncultured Gudongella sp.
AAAGAGATATGTGAAACGAGAGGATAGGATCAGATGCTTAGAATAAGTGGAATAAGATTGGAGCTGGATCAGGAGGAAGGATCCATACCATCTGAAATAGCAAAAAAATTGAGATTGAGTGAATCGGATATAACAGACTGGACCATATGGAAAAAATCGGTGGATGCAAGGAGAAAGAGAAACATCACTTTTGTATATACAGTTGATTTTAAGGTAAGGGATGAGAAGTCCATACTGAAGAAATTCGGAAAAAAGGGTGTATCACTGGCGACTGTTGAGAAGAGGGAGTACAGGAGAAGGGACACAATCAAGGGCTTAAGGCCTGTTATTGTTGGGACAGGGCCTGCCGGACTCTTTGCGGGTCTTGTGCTTTCTGAGATGGGATTTAACCCCATACTCCTTGAGAGAGGTAAGAGGATTGAGGAAAGGGTCAAGGATGTAAGGGAATTCTGGGAAACCGGTAAGCTGGACACCGAATCCAATGTTCAGTTTGGTGAGGGGGGCGCAGGCACCTTTTCCGATGGGAAGCTTACAACCATGACAAATGATCCCAGATCCAGAAAGGTCCTGGAGTATTTTGTTCAGGCAGGGGCTCCGGAGGATATCCTATATGTGAACAAGCCTCACATTGGTACAGACATACTTAGAAGAGTTGTAATAAACATGAGGAAGAGGATCATCTCCCTTGGTGGAGAGGTCAGGTTCGAATCAAGGGTAACTGGCTTTGACATAGTGGATGGAAGGGTCAAGGCAGTTATAATAAACGAAGGTGAGAGGCTGGATACTGACAGGGTTGTCCTGGCACTGGGACACAGTGCCAGGGATACCTTCCAGATGCTTAATGACAGGGGCTTCCACATCCAGCAGAAGAGCTTTTCCATAGGCGTAAGGATTGAGCATCCCCAGGAGCTTGTGGACAGGTCACAATACGGGGAAAGCCATGGTCATCCCAGACTTGGGGCAGCAGATTACAAGCTGGCAGGGCATTTTGACAATGGCCGGTCGGCCTACACCTTCTGCATGTGCCCAGGAGGAACAGTTGTGGCTGCAGCATCGGAAAGAGGAATGCTTGTGACCAACGGAATGAGTGAGCATGCAAGAAACAAGGAGAATGCCAATGCTGCCCTTCTTGTGAATGTGGGACCGGAGGACTTTGGGGATGAACATCCTTTGGCGGGAATGCATTTCCAAAGAAAATGGGAGGAAAAGGCCTTTGTTGAAGGTGGAGGAGACTATAGGGCACCCGCCCAAAGGGTTGGAGACTTCCTCAGGGACACTGCATCTGAAAATATTGGAAAAGTGAAGCCAAGCTACACACCAGGAGTAAGGATGACGGACCTGCGAAGGTGCCTTCCTGAATATGTAACGGATACTCTAAAGCAGGCTATAGTGGAATTCGACAGGAAGCTAAAGGGCTTTGCAGACCCGGATGCAATCATGACAGGAGTCGAGACCAGAAGCTCATCCCCTGTGAGAATACTTAGAGATGATGGTTACCAGTCAAATGTCCGAGGAATATATCCGACTGGAGAAGGGGCTGGCTATGCAGGGGGAATAATATCGGCAGCGGTTGACGGGATAAGGATAGCAGAGGCTATAGGAGAGGAAGAGGAGATTTAACAATGGATGAAAAGAGATTTGCAGTATTGATTGATGCTGACAATGTTTCAGCAAAATATATCAAGTACATACTTGATGAAACGGCCAACTACGGAATAGCCACCTACAAGAGGATATATGGGGACTGGACCAAGCCAAATACGATCGCATGGAAAGAGGTGCTGCTGGAAAACTCAGTCACACCTGTTCAGCAATACAGCTATACAGTAGGTAAAAACGCAACGGATGCGGCAATGATAATAGATGCCATGGATATACTTTATTCAGGAAATGTAGACGGATACTGCATCGTGTCCAGCGACAGCGATTTCACAAAGCTATCATCAAGGCTCAGGGAATCGGGGATGATGGTCATAGGGATGGGTGAGAGGAAGACACCAAAGCCCTTCATTTCCTCATGTAACCTCTTCAAGTACCTGGATGTACTGGCTGAATCAGAGAAGCAGACCATGGGAATTCAGGAGGATGGAGAAAACACTGTCAGGAAGGTCAACGGTCAGCAGAAGAAGAAGGAACAGAACGGTTCCTATGATGATACTGAAAAGGGCATGACTGACATAAATGTAATAAAGCTTGCCATCAAGAAGATGCTTAACGAGGCAGACGGCAAGGATCAGAGGATGAACATGGGCGAGATTGGAAACAGGCTGGCAAAGAGATATTCTGACTTTGACGTCAGAAACTATGGAGACACAAAGCTCTCCAAATTCCTAAAAAAGATGGATTTTCTGGAAATTGAAACCGACAAGGAAGGCGGCACTGCCATGTGGGTGGCCCTAAAGGCTGACAGTGAGGAAAACAAATCCAACTCCAACCAGCAGAAGCGCAAACGAAGCTACAAGAAGAGAAAGAAAACCTAAGCGGGAGATATGCAATGGAAAACAACCAGGATTTTTTAAAGGGAATAGCTAAAATAGGTATAAAAATCGGAATTGGACTGCTTGTCCTGCTGCTGATCATTATCTTCAATCAGACGGTTCAGATAGTCAATTTCATGAATTCAATAAATCCAACACTTGGAAAGATCACTCTTGTGGTCCTGATTGCATTGTTCGCATCCCTACTTATGATGCCACTGGTAGGATTCCTTAGATACAACAAGGGAATGGAAATTCCGGAGAATGAGGATTCACAGGAGTTTAGGGATTATCTCAAGCAGACCCAGAAAAGCATGCTGAGAAACAAGTACCTGAAGGAGGAAAACTTTCAATTTGATCCAGAAAAGGATTTGAAGGAAGAGATAACAAGGGCATATGGGCTGCTTGATGAAAAGGCAAGGACGGCAATAAAGGAAAAGGCAACAGGTGTGTTTTTAACCACAGCCATCTCACAGAACGGAGTACTGGATGGATTTTTTGTTCTGGGAGCCTTGACCAAGATGGTTTGGGAGCTGGCATCACTTTACGAAACAAGACCTTCTCTGAACAGGATGATGGCCCTTTATGGGAATGTGGCGGCAACAGTGCTTATGGCAAGGGGGGTTGAGGACCTTGACCTGCTTGATGAACAGATAGAACCCCTTGTGGCCTCTGTACTTGGGGGAGGAATGGCAAGTCTAACTACAAATATGGAAATACATGGAGA
>CAYMHD010000111.1:3214-7092 GCA_964390135.1 uncultured Gudongella sp.
TCCAGGAGCTGTAACCGTAACGAACATAATAGTCAATTCAATCACCGAGGGGTCTGTGAATGCCCTATTGACCCTAAGGGTAGGCTGTATAGCCCAAAGGTATCTCAGCGCCCTTACAAAGCCAGACAAGAGGAGTCTGAGAAGAAGCGCAACCATTGAGGCCATCTCAATGCTTGGTTCAGTGCTTAAGGACAACACGGTGACCATATTGAAGGCATTCAGCAAGGGTGCCACTAATGCTGCCAGAAATACAGTGAAAAACACCTTTAGGTTCTAGGAGTGATCATATGATTGAAAGGCTTGCACGGGAAAGCTGGGAAGCACTTGTTCCAGAGCTGTTGGAGAATACTGTTGAAAACTACTTCAATCTTTTGGGTCTCCTGTCAAGGAAGCCCATTTACAGAGACATCTACATTCAGAAGGACAGGAATGGCAAGACCGTCAGCTATCTGTTTCACCGTCTTTCGGGGACCATCAAGTTCTATTCAAGGGAAGACTATGATGTGGACGAGCTTGTTAAGTTACTGGCAACCCTTAATTTCAGTAAGCTTATAGGACCCTTTTCATCCACTGAAAGGCTGGAAATAATTCTAGGGAAGGGTAAACCCATCACATACCTATGCCGACTGGATGACCCAATTGGGCTTGAAGCATCAGATAATGATCATATGCGGCAGCTGGACACTGAAGATCTAGACAAGGTGGTAGAGGTCTACCTTGAGGTTTTCAAATCCTTTGCATCCCAAGAGGTAATGGCAGAAAAGCTCAGGACCGGAAGGGGTAGGGCTTATGGTCTCTTTGAAGAGGGTAGGCTGATTTCTGTTGTTCAGACAGACTTTGAGCAGGAGGACAGTGCCCTTATTGTAGGAGTGGCTACAAGGCTTAATCAGCAGGGCATGGGCTATGGAACCAAGCTGATGAGTCATGTGATCGGAATCCTTCAGTCTGAAGGGAAGAAGCCCTATCTTGAGTATGAGAGTCCCGAGGCTGGAGGACTTTACAGAAAGCTTGGCTTCATCCAGCTAGACACCATTATGGAGTACACAAGTATATAAACATATGGCATCTGTCTCACGGGACAGGTGTTTTTTTGATGCAGATTGTTAAAGAAATAACTAATATTTCTTAATTATCTGTAAATTCAAACTAGACAAACTACTTATTTTATATTATCATAATTAGTAAGATGTAAAACTATTGCATCATTACAGTACTAAAGGAGGGAATATTTGATGGAAAAGAAACAAAGAGAAAATTGGGGGTCCCGGATTGGATTCATCATGGCAGCTGCCGGATCAGCGGTTGGTCTTGGTAACATCTGGAGATTTCCGTACCTGGCAGGCGAAAACGGAGGTAGTGCATTCATTTTAATTTATCTTGGATTTGTGTTGGTAATCGGACTTAGTATCATGATTTCCGAGTTCGCAGTAGGTAGAAGAACTGAGCTTGCGGCAGTTGGAGCTTACAAGAAAATCAACAAGAACTGGACCTTTGCCGGAGTGCTTGGAGTTCTTAGTGCATTCTTCATAATGGGCTTTTACCCGGTAGTTGGAGGATGGGCATTGGCCTATGTACTTAAGTCAGTAACAGGCTTGCTATCGAACGCAGCAGCAATAGGTGACACCTTTGGAGCATTCATAACCAGCTCCGTAGAGCCAGTTATCTGGATGCTTATATTCCTTGCAATGAACATTCTTATCGTTGCAAAGGGTATAGCAGGCGGTATCGAAAAGGCTGGTAAGGTATTGATGCCAACACTATTCGTATTGTTGGTTCTTGTAGCAGCAAGAAGCTTGACACTTCCTGGAGCTTCAGCAGGTGTTGACTTCCTCTTCAAGCCTGATTTCAGCAAGGTAACAGGAGCAACATTCCTTGCAGCCTTGGGACAGGCATTCTTCTCGCTATCACTTGGTATGGGCTGTATGATCACCTACGGTTCCTACCTGAACAAGTCTGAAAACCTGCCACAGAATGCATTGATTGTATCAGTACTTGATACAGGAGTTGCACTTCTAGCAGGATTGGCAATATTCCCAGCGCTTTTCGCATTCGGAATGGAGCCTGCAGTAGGAGCTGGACTTGTATTCGTTGTAGTTCCACAGATATTTGCAGCAATGGGTGGAATCGGAACCCTGTTCTCAGCCATATTCTTTATAGCTCTTACAGTAGCAGCCCTTACTTCATCAGTTTCACTGCTTGAGGTAGTTGTTGCTTACCTGATAGACCAAAGAGGATGGGAGAGAAAGAAATCAGTTTATACAGCTGGTGCTATCATGACAGTAACAGGTATCCTTTCATCACTTTCAATGGGATTGATGTCAGGCTTCACTATCCTTGGAGTTGGAGTATTCGACTTCTTCGATATCCTTACTGACAAGATATTCCTTGCAATCGGTGGATTGCTGTTGGCCGTATTCGTTGGATGGTTCATGGACAAGCAGGAGCTTGAGGATGAGCTTACAAACGGTGGAACAATCAAGTTTGGTCTGTTCAACATCTGGTATAACCTTGTTAAGTATGTAATTCCAGTAGCTATAGCAATAGTTGCTTTCGCAGGAATTACATCAATAGCCCAGAAACCATTGATGTTCTTTGGTCTTGGAGTAATTGTAGTTTTGGCTGCTTTCTCCAAGAAGCTATAATAAAAACAATAAAAAATCATGTTTCCCAGCTGGGAAACATGATTTTTTTTACCTCTTTAAGCTACCTGAGTCTTTTCTATCTCTTCAAGGAATACCTCTAGTGGCTGGTTTCCTACAAACTCGAACTCATCGTTTATTACTATCTTTGGAACGCTTGATACATTGTACTTTTCAGACATGTCGTAGAAGGTCTGTGCCTCGATCATGTCAGCCTGGATGTTAGGATTCTCAAGTGCCAGCTTGTGAGCCTTCTCAACAGCTCCTGGACAGTGAGGACATGCCAGGGTAACGAATACCTTTATATTTACCGGCTTTTCAATCTTTTCTATCCTCTCCATAATTTCCTTTGGAAGCTCCTGTGAGTTGCCTGAAACCTCCATTACACTGCTGATAAAGGAATTTATCTCATGGCCAGATGGTACACCGTTGAACTTGATTCTCTTGTAGGACTTGTCCTTGTCCAGAAGTACAAGACTTGGTGCCATGGTTACCCCGTACTCTTTGGCCATATCTGAATCCTTGTCTAGATCGTGGCTTTCAAGGCTTAGCTTTGGTGCAACTGACGCAAGCTCTGAAATAAAGTCTCTGGTATCGGTACAGGTTTCACAATCCTCATCCCTTGTAAAAAGAGCTACAGTAACATCCTCCTTCATACCGCCAAAGATACCCTCAAGCTGCTTTGCTACTTCTTCGTTTAAAAATTTCATAATTACCTCCCGTGGTTTACTTGTTTACAGTGTTCAAATAGTCGTTTACAGCAAGTGCACATTTTGCTCCGTCACCTGCAGCCATGATTATCTGCTTGTATGGGGTGTCGGTTACATCACCAGCTGCGTAGATTCCCTCAAGGCTGGTCTTGCCATACCTGTCAACGACAATTTCATTTCTTTCATTCATATCCAATAGGTCGGAGAATATCTCGCTGTTTGGAAGATAGCCTATTTCAACAAAGAGACCTGCTCCCTCAACAACAAATTCCTCTCCAGCTTCCTTGTCCTTGACCTTTACTCCTGTCATGAACTTGTCGCCCTCCACTTGGAGGATCTGGGTCTGAAGCTTGACCTCAACATTATCAAGCTTGGATAGCTGGTCTATGAGTATCTGGTCTGCCCTGAACTGTGATCTGTGGACTATGGTAACCTTCTTCACAATCTTGGCCAGGTCAATTGCAGCCTCAACAGCCGAGTTTCCACCGCCAGCGACAATAACCTCCTCACCTGCGAATAGAGGACCATC
>CAYMHD010000112.1:0-7035 GCA_964390135.1 uncultured Gudongella sp.
TGAGAAAAGCCATCCTGTTGGATCTGGTGAATGAAAAGAAAAGGGGCTAGGCCCCTTTAAACTTTGGGAACCTTAAACCAGTTTAAATGTGATTTGTATCCAAATTGTAACACAAGAGGCAGGAGAAATAATTGTAAATACACCTTATTTATAGTATTATATAATGTAGCATAAAAACAAATGAGGTGTATTATGAAAAAACAGTTTATTGCGGTGTTTATTGCCTCCTTCATTTTATTTGGTGCTTTTTATGGGATACTGGCAAATACGATATTCAAAAATGATACAGTAGTTGCAACTGACCCAGATCCAGTAGAAACACCAGGTGGAGAAGAGGAGCCCGCTGAAGAGGAGAAAAATGATATATTGTTCCTGCTTATGGGTGTGGATGCACAGGATGTGACACAATCAAAGGGGACTAGAACCGATACAATGATGCTAACAAGCGTAGACCTTGATACCGGAAAGATTAGCATTCTTTCAATCCCAAGAGATACAAGGACAACAGTTCAAGGTAGACAGGACAAGATAAATGCAGCACATGCATATGGCGGAGCAGAGTATGCGGTAGAGGTAGTGGGTAATCTTCTTGATATTGACCTTGAATATTTTGTAAAGGTTGACTATCAGATTGTTCAGGATGTTGTAAATGCAATTGGAGGAGTGACCGTTGAGGTTCCATTCAACATGAGATACAGCGATCCAACTGCAGAACCTCCTTTGAACATCAATATAGACAAGGGAGTACAGACCCTTGATGGGAAAAATGCCCACGACTTTTTAAGATTCAGACACAACAATGCCATGACCGTCGGATATCCTGACGGGGATGTGGGAAGGACAAAGACACAGCAGTATTTTATGAAGGAGCTTGTAAAGCAGACCATAAAGCCAAGAAACCTTCTTAAGCTACCCAAGCTTGTGGAGACATACTTTGACAATGTGGAAACAAACATTCCAGTCAGCATAATGCTTAAGGGAGCGCTTGCAGCAAACAAGATTGATGTGGAATCCATGGAGACGGAGACATTGCCCGGATCAGGAAGCTATATTGGTGGTATAAGCTACTATATTCATGATGGAACTCTTTCGGGGGAAGTTGTCAGAAACATGTTCGGAGATTACTTAGTGGATTGATTTTTTGCCACAAGAATAATTAAAAGAGGTGTAATTATGCGAAGGGTAAGAAAGAAAGAACATATTGAAAATTATCTGAAGACTTCCTATAGGGGAGACACATTGCTGGGAGACGTTTTTATAGCCCACAATGCATTGCCGGATCTAAACTTTGACGATATTGATACCAGCACTGAATTTCTGGGCAAAAAGATCAACAACCCCATAATGATAAATGCAATGACAGGCGGCTCAGATTTTTCGCAGGAAATAAACAAGGACCTCGCTACGCTGGCGAAGGAGCTTGGCATACCCATGGCTGTAGGGTCTGAGACCATAGCCCTGGAGGATGAGGAAAGCGTTCAGTCCTTCAAGGTTGTAAGGGAAATTGTTGGTCCTGAAGGAATTGTTATTGCAAACCTAAGCGGTATAGCTTCAGTAGATGAAGCAAAAAAAGCAATTGAAATAATACAAGGTGATGCCATCCAGCTACATCTTAACCTCGCCCAGGAGCTTGTCATGGAAGAAGGAGACAGGGATTTCAGAGGGGTTCTGAAAAACATTGAAGATATCGCAAGAAATGTGGACAAGCCCCTGATAGTAAAGGAAGTTGGCTTTGGAATATCCTATGATGTAGGTAAAAGGCTATATGATGCAGGAGTTAGATATATCGACATATCCGGATACGGAGGCACCAATTTTATTGAGATAGAGAATCTGAGAAGCCATGAGGTTGATTTTTCGGAGCTGTATTCATGGGGAATTCCAACAGCTGCAGCCCTTGTACAGTGCAGAAGGCTGCCTGATGATGTAAGTCTTATTGCATCCGGTGGAGTAAGAAATTCAATGGATATTGTCAAATCAATTGTTCTAGGCGCAGACATTGCTGCTGTAAGCGGGGAGCTGCTGGCTTACCTGGTGCATGGAGGCTATGCAAATGCAAAGGACTATCTTGAAAGCAACCTATATAAGCTGAAGGTATTGATGATGCTTCTAGGAAAGGGAAACATCCAGGAGCTTAAGAAAACAGATTATAAACTTACAGGAAAACTGAAGGAGATTATCTAGATTAGTGAGGGTTCCAGTGAGAACCCTTTTTTCGTACATAAAGGAGGGGTGCAAATGAAGCATAAGATTTTGGACAGACTTCATGAAGAGGATGACTTTTTATCCGGAGAAAAGCTTTCCGAAGAGTTTGGTTTAAGCAGAACTGCAATTTGGAAGCATGTCAAGGCCTTAAAGGAAGACGGTTATCAAATCGAATCGGTCACCAGAAAGGGATATAGGCTCGTGGCATCCCCTGATATTGTAAATTATGATGAGATTAAGGAGATCCTTCATACGAAAATTGTTGGAGGCAAGGTGATTTATTTCAATTCCCTGGAATCCACAAACAAGACAGCCAAGGAGGTTGCTGCAGTGAACGAAGAAGGTACGGTTGTTGTTGCGGAGCAGCAGACCAAGGGAAGGGGACGTCTTGGACGGGAATGGATATCACCCAACAGAAAAGGACTCTACTTTTCAGTGATCCTAAAACCCGATACTGATCCCACCAAGGTAGCCAAATTGACCCTTATGGGGGCAGCAGCGGTGAACAGGGGACTTCTGGATATGGGAATAGAATCACAGATTAAATGGCCAAATGATATTGTAATTAAAGGGAAAAAGGTGGCTGGGATTCTAACGGAAATGAACTGTGAGCTGGGAACCATCAACCATATAATCATCGGTATTGGAATAAATGCAAACCAGTCCAAGGAAGAGATCCCATATGAATTAAGGGACAGGGCAACATCTCTCCTCATTGAGGGCAATAAGGCAATCAAGAGGAAGGAATTGTTTGCAGCTGTACTAAACAGGCTGGATGAATTCTATCTTGATTTCTTGGAGGAAGAGAACATGGACAGGGTCCTTGAAATATGCCGGGATAACTCTGCGGTAATTGGAAAGGATGTTATTGTGATTCAGGGAAGCAATTCAAGAAAAGGCCATGTTGTTGGCATAAACCATAATGGCGAGCTCCAGGTGCGCTTTGACACGGGTCTTGAAACAGTGTTCTCAGGAGAGGTTTCAATCAGAAGAGAGGATGAATATATTTAGCATGCTGGAAATCCAGCATGCTTTAATTTTATTGTAGAATCTTTCTGAGCCTCTTCCCAAGATAAGTGGCTATAACAAGCTTCAATAGATCACCAGGGAGAAAAAGAAACAGTCCCATGTTCAAAATACCCATAAATGAGAAGCCGCCATCCATTACATGGTTTAGGATAAAGGCCATATATGGTATTCCAATCATGTACATGGAAAGGGTTGCAACTGCTCCTGCGACAAAAATACCCACCGGTGTGTGATTCTTTTTTGAAAGCACTGAAGCAATTATGCTCGCAATTACGAAGCCCACTAGGAATCCAAAGCTTGGCTTCAGTATTGCCTGAAAGCCTCCCGTAAATCCTGAGAAAATAGGCACTCCTGCCAATCCGATACCAATGTATACGATTTGTGAAAGCGCAGCAGACCGTGGGCTCAAGAGAAAGCCTGCCAGGAGTACAAATAGTGTCTGCAGGGTTATGGGAACAGGTCCCAAGGGAATGGAGATGAATGCACCGATTGCCGTCAGTGCTGAAAAAAGTGATATCAAGGTAATTTCACGTGTTGTAGTCTTCATATGGCCTCCTATTGTTAACCTAAATTCATAAATATAAGTTTACAATTAAAATAAAAAAAATGCAAGAAAAATATTGACAAGTAAAATATTATTGTCTATACTGTATATACACGATATGAACAGTATAGACGGTGGAGGTTGAAAATGAGAATTCTAATATCAAACAGCTCTGATGAACCAATATATACTCAGATTTTCAATCAGATAAAGGACCAGGTCATCAGGGGAGAACTGGATGCTGGTGAACAGCTGCCCTCCATAAGAGGATTGGCCAAGGACCTTCAGATTTCAGTTATCACAACAAAAAGGGCATACGAGGAGCTGGAAAGGGAAGGCTTTGTGGAGACAATTCCAGGAAAGGGAAGCTATGTTGCACCCCAGAACAGGGAGCTCATAAGGGAACAGAGACTCAGGATAATTGAAAGCTCCCTTATGGATGTTGTTCGGGAAGGAAAACTTATGGGTTTGGATTATAAAGAGATCGAAGAGATGCTGAGAATTCTCTATGAGGAGGAGTAGAAATGCTTGAAGTGAAGAATCTATCAAAGAAATTTAAGGAAGGCTTTCAGCTTGAGGACATATCCTTTAACCTGGAACCAGGGTATATAATGGGATTCATTGGTCCCAACGGTTCAGGAAAAACCACCACAATCAACCTGATTATGAATCTAATGAAGAGGGATTCGGGATCTGTGAAGATCTTTGGTGAGGATATAACAGAGAATGAAAGGGAAATCAAGAACAGGATAGGGTTTGTATATGATGAAGCGCATTTTTATGACGATCTTACCCTGGAGCAGATGAAAAAGATAATAGCTCCTTTCTACAGGGAATGGAATGAAAGTCTATATAGGGATTATATTGATAAGTTTGAGCTTGATCCAAGAATGAGAATCAAGAAACTATCGAAAGGGATGAAGACAAAATACTCTCTGGCACTGGCTTTAAGCCATAATGCGGATCTTATAATTATGGACGAACCCACATCCGGGCTTGATCCCATTTTCAGAAAGGAGATTTTGGACATACTCTATGACATAATCCAGGACGAGAGGAAATCAATATTCTTTTCAACACATATTACAACTGACCTTGAGCAGATCGCTGATTACATCACCTTTATCAACAAGGGTAAAATGGTTTTTTCAAAACCCAAGGACGAGATAATGGAGGAGTTCAAGATTGTAAAGGGTGATTCAAGAAACCTTACTCCTGATGTGAGGGAAAGGTTCATTAAACTTAGAGAGACTGGCTATGGCTTTGAAGGACTTACTAGGGAGGCAACAAGACTTAAGGCCATGCTGGATGATAACACCCTGGTCGAAAATGCATCGCTGCAGGATATCATGTACTATATGAGAGCGGAGGGATAGTGATGGGTCCATTAATTATGAAGGATATCAGACTTATAGTCTCAAACAGGGCTACACAGATATTTCTGCTTATGTACATTCCCTTCCTGCTTATCATTGCAGGCTTTGACTTTAGGGCAGAGTACATGTACATGGTGGTCCTAATAACGGGAGCATATATGATAACAATACTTAGCTTTTCATATGAAATTGGAAGGGGAACCAATCAGTTGCTTCTCTCCCTTCCTGTCAGGAGAATGGACATAGTTACAGCCAAGTACATTTTTGTGTTTGCAGCATTCATCTTATCCGGAATTTATACAGGCTTATATCTTGGAGTGATTAAGCTTCTGGCATACGATGATCTGGTAGCCTTTAATATTGGAATGATAAAAAATGCCTTTATTCTGACCCTGTTCTTCATTAGCATCATACTGCCAATGTTTTTCGGACTATCACACAAGCTGGCAAATTTCATAAATGTGTTTGTATTTGTAACCCTATTTCAATTGTTCGGAATGGGTGTTGGAACTCTTGAGAGCATATTCGGATCGGGAGTATTCACAACAGCAGGAGGAGTTTTGGGTATGGCTGCAGGGTTGGTATTGTTGCTTGTTTCAAGGCAACTGTCCATGATATTGTTTTTAAGGCGTGAGTAGGGGTGAACGGGATGTTTGAATTGTTAAAGAAGGATATGATTATTTCAAGAAAGCCTATGATGTTAATTGGGGTATTGGTAATTTTATGGGGAATCCCTGCCTATCTTATCCAGAACGAGGTGATGGGACAGGCCATATTCGGATACTATCTCTTCTTCCAGACATATTACCTAGCTATTATGCTTACTCAAAAGGATGAGTCTGTCAAGGCTGATATAGTCATCAACAGCCTGCCGGTTGAAAGAAGCTTGGTTGTAGCCGTTAGATACATCTATTTCATAATCCAGCCAGTTCTGTTCTCGGCGCTGCTTATTGCATTGACTGGAATCATATGGGCGGTACCCAGTCCAGGATTTCCTGATGGAAGGATATTCTCACCGATTGGTGCCTTGGTGGTCCTCCCTATTATCTGGATTATGTTTTCAGTATACCTGCCAATGAATTATCTAAGCATTGGCAAGACCAGAGTGTTTAACCAGCTGTCACTTATGGCACTTATAATATTGCCAAGTATAATATCAAGGTATTTTAGTATAGACAAAATGCCAGGTTGGATAAACGATTTTGGCAGCTTTCCATTGGAGCTTATATTACCTGGATTTATAATGATATCCTTGCTTGCATACTTCATATCATACCAGGTTTCAAAGAGAATCTACACTAAGAAGGACTTCTACTAAGGATGGAGGTCCTTTTTTATGTTAAATAGATAAGAACTAGTCTAAAAGATGCTATAGTGGTAATATAAAGTAAGTGATATGGTATATCAGACGGAGGAGATTGACATGAAGGACAAGAAAGTAATATTTGCGGATATGGCCCTTATTGTGGTGGCATTTGTCTGGGGATCAGGCTTTGTTGCCACAAAAAGTGCCCTTGACCACATGACCCCCTTTTACATATTGGGCTCCAGATTTTTAATAGCATCCTTGGTGCTGGCCCTGTTTTCAATAAAGAGACTAAGAAAGGCAACCTGGAAGGACATCAAGGCAGGCTTGGTGGTTGGAATTTTCATGTTCTTCTGCTACATGTTCCAAACCGTAGGGCTTCAGTATACAACTGTTGGTATACAGGCCTTTATAACCGCTGCAAACATAGTGATGGTGCCCTTCTTCTACTGGGCTCTTACCAGGAAAATGCCAAGTGGATTTGAGATAATGGCTGCCATGGTCTGCTTCATTGGAGTGGGGATATTGAGCCTGGACAATAACCTAAGAATTGGGTATGGTGAGTTCCTATCCTT
>CAYMHD010000113.1:0-6943 GCA_964390135.1 uncultured Gudongella sp.
TTGGGAGGATTGTTAATGAAGGACTTTCTTTTGGATCCACTGTTGAACCTAAAAACCTATAATACCTTGCTGGAGGATGTCAAAAACAACCTGTCACCCATTTCAACCCATGGTCTCATGGAAGAGAATATGGGTCATTTCTTATGTGGCTTGAAAAGCCATACAGAAAGACAGCTTCTCTTTGTGACATACAGCGAAACAAAGGCCAGACAGATTTCTGAGGATATCAGGGCAATACTGCCAGAGCAGAATGTCAGACTATATCCCTCAAAGGATACAATCCTCTATGATGTGGATGCCTTCAGCTCGGAAAGGACCCATCAGAGACTGGAGGTCCTTTCATGCCTGATGGAAAGCAGGGACCTGATCGTAGTAGCCTCCATTGAAGCCCTTTCAGATAGGATAATTTCCAAAGATTCCTTCCAGAACCATAGATTGAAGATTTCCCTTGGCAGGGAAGCGAGCCTGGACGACCTATCCCAAGGCCTTGTAAGTGCAGGCTATGAAAGGGTCAGCCTTGTTGAACAGACCGGTCAGTACAGCATACGGGGAGGGATACTGGACGTATTTACACCAAATGCGGATTACCCCGTAAGGGTTGAATTTTTTGACACGGAAGTGGATTCCATAAGGACCTTTGACCCCAGGGACCAAAGGTCTGTGGATGTAATAGAGGAGGTTGAAATCTAGCGTCGATCGAGGCGTCTTTTTCTACCGTGCCGCTCGCTGCCTTGGTAATAATACCGACGGCAGAAAGGGAGAAGGTTGCAGCGGCACTTGAAAAGGATCTTGAGCACTTCAGAAGAAAGATGGATGACGAAGAGAAGAGATCCAAGTCGGTTGAAAAATTCGGGAAGTACCTGGATGCGCTTTTGGAAGGCTCACATATAACAAACAAGGACCTTCTGATTCCTTACCTGCCAAAGGGGCTTATGGGAACCCTTGTTGACTTTTTTCAGGATAACTCTCTAGTAGTTTTGGATGAGCCGAAAAGGTTGAGAGAGAAATATGAAGGAACCATGGAGGAATTCAATGGACGAACCCTGGACCTGTTTCAGGTGGGGGAGGTCTTGAAATCACACCTGAATTTGAAGTACGACTATGAGGACCTGATTCATGAAATCAAGACAAGGACCATAATAACCAGCGCTTCCTTTCTGAAGCAGGATAATGATTTTCCTCCAAAGGGTATAGTGAGATTCACCATGCGAACAATTCCTGTATACCATGGAAAGCTTGACATGCTAAGAGAGGATCTGGACAGGTATCTCTACAAGGGCTACAAGATAATCATCATGGCTGGGGACAAGGATAGGGGTAAGCGGCTAAAGGATGCCCTAAGGGAAATTGGTATAAATTCAGAGCTTCATTTCGGCAGGGATTCTTCCATACAGACCGGGCAGGTCTTTATTTCAGAAGGCTCCCTAAGGGCAGGATTTGAGTATGAGGAAATGAAGCTTGCGGTCATAACGGACAAGGAAATATACGGAGCAGGCAAGAAGAAGGCTAAGAAAAAGTCCAGGAAAACGAAGGCTGGAGGGGAAAAACTTCAGTTTTCAGACCTCAATGAGGGAGATTTCATTGTTCACGAAAACTATGGAATCGGACAGTATCTGGGAGTTTCTCAGCTGACTGTCCAGGGGGTAAAGAAGGATTACCTTCTCATCCAGTACAAGGGGAAGGATAGACTTTATCTTCCAATAGAGCAGATGTCAATGATCCAGAAGTACATCGGCTCTGATGCAATCAAGCCAAAGATAAACAAGCTAAGTGGAACAGAGTGGGCCAAGACCAAGAGCAGGACCAAAAAGGCAATCGAGGAAATGGCCACAGACCTCCTCCAGCTCTATGCAAAGAGGGAAAAGGTGGAAGGATACCAGTTTTCAGCTGATACCACTTGGCAAAGGGAGTTTGAGGATATGTTCCCCTATGAGGAAACCCAGGGACAGAAAACCTCAATACAGGATATCAAAGGAGACATGGAAAAGAGAAAGCCCATGGACCGACTACTTTGTGGAGATGTTGGATACGGCAAGACAGAGGTTGCCTTAAGGGCTGCCTTTAAGGCCGTAATGGATGGAAAGCAGGTTGCAATACTTGTACCTACGACTATCTTGGCCCAGCAGCACTACAATACAATCATGGAAAGGCTGGGTAGCTTCCCAATGTCAGTAGCTATGCTCAGTCGGTTCAGAACAAGAAAGGAACAGCAGGCCTCCCTTGAAATGCTGAGAAAGGGGATGCTCGACATAGTGGTTGGAACCCACAGGCTCCTTTCAAAGGATGTTGTATTCAAGGACCTGGGTCTTCTCATTGTGGATGAGGAACAGAGATTTGGAGTAAGACACAAGGAGAAGCTTAAAAAGCTTAAGGAAAATGTTGATGTTCTGACACTTACGGCAACTCCAATCCCAAGGACACTCCATATGTCCCTTGTCAACATACGAGATATGTCAGTGATTGAGGAGCCTCCAGAGGAAAGGTATCCAATCCAGACCTATGTTACGGAGTACAACAGAACCCTTATAAGGGATGCAATACAACGTGAGATATCAAGGGGAGGACAGGTATATTACGTATACAACAGGGTGGAGACAATAGACAAGGTTGCAATGGAGCTGAGAAATTTAGTTCCCGAAGCTGAGTTTGCAGTTGCCCATGGACAGATGTCAGAACGTGAGCTTGAACAGGTTATGCTGGACTTCATGAACAAGGAGATAAATGTTCTTGTATGTACGACAATAATTGAGACAGGTCTCGACATACCAAACGTAAACACAATAATAATACACGATGCCGACAAATTTGGGCTTTCACAGCTCTATCAGCTGAGGGGCAGGGTGGGCAGATCCAATAGACTCGCATTTGCATATTTTGTCTATCAGAAGGACAAGGTGCTTTCAGAGGTTGCAGAAAAACGACTGAGGGCAATAAAGGAGTTCACCGAGTTTGGCTCAGGCTTCAAGATAGCCATGAGAGACCTTGAGATAAGGGGCGCGGGAAATCTCCTGGGAGTGGAGCAGCACGGAAATATAGAATCAATAGGATATGACCTCTATGTCAAGTATCTTGGTCAGGCAGTCAGGAGACTCAAGGGAGACGTTGTTCAGGAGAAGCTTGACACAGCGGTTGATATAAAGGTTGACGGTTACATTTCTTCAAGATACATCCCCGAAGAGGATCAGAAGCTTGAAATATACAAGCGGATCTCAACCATCGAATCAATGGATGACTACAGGGAGCTTATCGATGAGCTTATAGATAGATTTGGTGATTTGCCAAAGCCTGTTGAGAATCTGATGAATATTTCCTACATCAGGGGCCTGGCAAGCAGAAACCACATAACAAATATCCTTCAGATTGAAAAAAAGGTCAGAATAGACTACGAAGCGGTGGACCATATCAAGCTTGAGCTTATACAGATGCTCACCGAGAAGTACGGCCCGGCTGTTTCCTTTGACCTTTCAAACCAGCCAAGTATAACAATAGTGGCCAAGGGCGATGTTATAAACCGATTGAAGGAGCTGATGGAGGCCATTGACAATTTCCATCAGCTGGGTAATAGTGTATAATGTAAATCAATGTACAATTAGAGAAAGGATGTTTTATTTAGATGAAGATGAACATTAGGATTTTAATGATAGCTATGATAGCTGCCATGGTTCTTTCAGGGTGTGCAACCCAGCAGGAGGGAATCGTTGCAGAGGTTGACGGTCATGAAATAACCCAGGAGGAGTTTGACAAGGATTTCCAGGTATACAAGGATCTTTACGAGAGACAGCTGGGAGAAGGAGCCCTTGACCAGGAGGGAATAGACGGGAAGACAATGGGTGAAAGTCTGGAGGAAAGCATTCTGGAGAAGCTGATCATGGAAAGGCTGATTCAGGATGACAACGAGAAGAAGGGCATTGAATTCACGGAAGAGGATCTCCAGGAATACATTGACCAGTACAAGGAATCCATCGGAGGAGAGGAAAGCTATCAACAGTTCCTTCAGTCAAACGACCTGTCTGATGAGTATTTTGTGGACAATATGAGGAAAGAACTGAGAGGCAGCAAGCACAAGGAGGACTTCCTCAGTGGAGTATCCATAGGTGATGATGAAGCAAGGGAATATTATGAGGAGAACAGGGACGACCTTGTGGAGATAAATGCCAGTCATATCCTTTTGGGCAGCGAAGAGGAAGCAGAAAATGTACTGACAAGACTGGATGGAGGAGAAGAATTTTCACAGCTTGCAACCACCGAATCCCTGGACAGCGTATCAGCTGTTAACGGAGGGAATCTGGGCTACTTTGGAAAAGGTCAGATGATTCCTGAGTTTGAGGAAGTGGCATTCCAGCTGGAGGAAGGCGAGATTAGCGACGTGGTGAAAACCGAGGTCGGATACCACATAATCAAGCTTCAGGACAAGAGGGAAAGCTTTGATGACCTGGAGGACAAGGTGATTTCAATGATAAAGGAACAGGCCTATTTTGAGTACGTCCAATCCTTAAGGGATGAGGCCACAATAAAAACCTACCTTGATTAGGACTAGAACAGCTTCAATAATAATATTTATAGAGGAAACGACACAGGAGGATAAGAGGAATGTCTAAGGGACACAGCTTTTTAAGAGGGGCGGCCATACTTGGAATGGCAGGAGTGCTTGTCAAGATTCTGGGAGCAATATACAGGATCCCCCTTTCCAATATAATTAAATCAGAGGGATTGGGATATTATCAGACGGCATATCCATTTTACGTGCTGCTTCTAACAATATCCACAGCAGGGGTTCCGGTGGCCATAGCAAAGCTGGTATCCGAAAAGCGTGCTCAGGGAGATTTTGCCGGTGCACACAAGGTGTTCAAGGTGGCCCTGGTGGGTCTGGTGGGGCTTGGATTCTTAACATCCATGGTCATTGCATTTGGAGCTGACCTTATCGTCAACTATCTTGGAAATGTCAACGCATACTATGCACTCATCGCCCTTGTGCCTGCATTGTTCTTTGTACCAATAATGTCTGCCTTCAGAGGCTTTTTTCAGGGAAGACAGAGCATGTTCCCCACAGCAATTTCCCAGATAACCGAGCAGCTTTTCAGGGTGGTCACAGGACTTGGACTGACATATCTGCTATTGGATAGGGGAATTCCCATTGCAGCAGGTGGGGCATCCTTTGGAGGCTCCATGGGGGCAATAATGGGACTGGCAATAATCGCCTTCATTTACCTGAAAAGAAGGACAGCCATAATGGAGGAGATTGCAGGCAGCACAATAACCAGGCAATATTCCGTAGGAGAGATAGCAAAGGATCTCCTGCTGATAGCCATACCAATCACAATCGGAGCTGCAATAGCACCAATTATGGATACAATAGATGCAGCCCTGGTTCTAAGAAGATTGCAGTCTATAAACTATACAGCGGCAGAGGCAAATGCACTTTATGGTGAGCTTAAGGGAATGGCACAGACACTTGTGAACCTTCCCCAGGTATTCTCCATAGCCATTTCCATGAGTCTTGTGCCGGCAATATCAAATGCCAGCGCCAGAAAGTCAAAGCAGGAGACAAGTGACCTTATATCAAGTGGAATAAGGATGACCCTCCTGATCGGTCTACCCTCTGCAATCGGTCTTTTTGTGCTTTCAACTCCAATAGTGGCGCTTTTGTACTACAACAACCCACCGGAGGCAATTGCAAGCGTTGGTAACATCTTGGCATACCTATCCCTGGGAGTGATTTTCCTGACACTTGTACAGGCTCTTACAGCCATATTGCAGGGACTTGGAAAACCCTTTGTTCCAGTGAGGAACCTTTTTGTCGGAGCTGTGGCAAAGATTATCCTGACCTATGTTCTTACGGGGATACCGGCAATAAATGTCAAGGGAGCAGCAATAAGCACCGTGGCAGCCTATGCAATAGCATCATCCCTAAACCTTTACTACGTTATACACGTGGCAAAGGCCAAGCTGAACCTCCGTTCCATTTTGATGAAGCCTTTGATTTCAGCAGTTGGAATGGGAATAATAGCAAGGGTTTCCTACATAGTCCTTGCAGGGCCAATGGGAGGAAGACCTGCAACCCTTGCAGCGGTACTGCTGGGAGTTGTGGTATATGGGGTATTGCTGCTTCTAACAGGAACACTTACAGATGAAGATCTTGATCTGATTCCAAAGGGTGACAAGATCAGAAGGATAGTAAAGAGATTTGACAAATGGTCTTAAAGGAGAATTCTTATGAGTAAAATATTTATTGTGGGCCTTGGGCCTGGTAATATGGATGACTTGACCCTTGGAGCCATAAGAAGGATGGAGGGGGGTAAGCCCAACTATCTTAGAACTGAAAAACACCCTTCTGTTCAGTACATGAGGGATAGGGAAATTGAATTCACTGCATTTGATCATATATATGACCAGGCTGATTCCTTTGAGGAGGTATACGGGGAAATCGTTTCAATGCTCCTTGAGGCTGCAGGGAAATACGGAGAGATCAATTACTACGTTCCTGGCAATCCAATGGTTGCAGAGAACACAGTCAGGATGCTCCTTGGGCAAAACCTGTGTCAGATTCAGATGGTGTCTGGGATGAGCTTTATTGAGCCCATACTTGAAATCGCCCAGGCGGACCCTGTTGAAGGCCTAAAGGTCCTGGATGGAATTGGACTTGAAGGATTTCAGGTGGATATCAATTCCCACCAGATATTCACCCAGGTCTACAACAAGAGGGTAATGTCAGAGGTGAAATTGGTCCTTATGGATATTTTTCCGGGTGATTACGGTGTAATCCTGGTCCACAATGGTGGGATGGGGAATGATGAAATCGTCGAGAGGATTCCACTCCACCAGATTGACAGGAGCGAGCACATAGGATCACTGACAAGTCTATTTGTGCCAAAGCTGGATAAGAACAAATGGGGAATCCATGATTTCAGTGATATCCAGGGGATCATGAAGAGACTCAGGTCAG
>CAYMHD010000114.1:0-2065 GCA_964390135.1 uncultured Gudongella sp.
GGTGCATCGTTTACTCCATCCCCTGTCATTGCAACCTTCCAGCCCTTGTCCTCCTTGATTTTCTTTATCTGGTTTGCCTTGTCATCAGGCAGGACCTCCGCATAGACCTCATCTATGCCTAGCTGCTTGGCTACCCAGTCAGCAACCTTCTGGTTGTCACCTGTAAGCATGATGGACTTGACTCCCATTTCCTTAAGGGTTTCAATGGCCTCCTTGGCGGTTTCCCTGACCATATCAGCAAGCCCGATCATGCCAACCAGGGCCCCTTCCTCAAGTACAAAGACTACGGTCTTACCTTCCTCGCTCATCCTGTCAAAGTGGTCCTTGTCATAAGAAATATCCTTGTTCTCAACAAATCCAATGCTTACAACCTTGACCTCCACTCCGTCGACCCTTCCCTCGATTCCCTTTCCGGTCAAGGCCTTGAAGTCTTCTGCCTTTCCAAGGTCAAGCTCCCTTTCCTTGGCTTCATTTACAATCCCTGTTGCGATGGGGTGCTCTGAGTTCTGCTCAAGGCTTGCTGCAATTTTTAGAAGCTCATCCTCCTCATGCCCTTCAGAAGGGACAATATCAGTAACACCAAACTCCCCTTTTGTAAGGGTGCCTGTCTTGTCAAAGACGACTGCCTGGAGGTTTCTTGCGCCTTCAAAGTTGGCTCTGTTCCTTATTAGAAGTCCCTGCTTGGCAGAAAGTGTGGTTGAAACAGCCACAACAAGCGGTGATGCCAGACCCAACGCATGGGGGCATGTGATTACCATTACTGTAACCATCCGCTCAAGGGCCATGTCAAATTCATAGCCTAGGGTCAGCCAAACAACAAGGGTTATGATCCCGGCACTCAGGGCCAGGTAGAAGAGCCACTTGGCAGCCCTGTTGGTCAGGTCCTGGGTCTTGGACTTGGTCTCCTGGGCTTCCCGGACCATGGTGATAACCTGTGAAAGGTAGGAATCCTCCCCTGTCTTCTCCACCTGGACCGTCAGTGAGCCCTCCTTGTTCACAGATCCACCTATTACCTCATCGTCCTCCTTCTTCTCAACTGGGACGGATTCTCCAGTAAGCATTGATTCGTCAACTGCAGATTTTCCATCAACAATTATTCCATCAACCGGTATCTTTTCTCCTGGCTTAACAAGAACCCTGTCTCCACTTTCAAGCTCTGAAAGTGGTACATCCTGGGCATTGCCCTCTTCATCCAGCCTGTGGGCCTCGTTTGGCATAAGCTTGACCAGCTCCTCCAGGGCATTGGAGGCACCCATAACGGATTTCATCTCGATCCAGTGACCAAGTAGCATGATGTCAACAAGGGTTGCCAGCTCCCAAAACAGCTGTTTTCCCTCCCAGCCAAATACAACAAGGCTGCTGTAGCCGTAGGCAATGGTGATAGCCAGGGCTATCAGCATCATCATTCCAGGGCTCCTGTCCTTGAGCTCATCCTTGGCTCCAGTTATGAAGGGCCATCCACCATAGAAGAATACCACAGTGGACAATCCAAAGAGGATGTACATATCCCCTGAAAATCTCCAGTCAACTCCAAGAAAGCCCTGGATCATTGGGGACAAGACAAGGATTGGAATGGTCAGGACCAGGGAGATAAAGAACCGTCTCTTAAAGTCAGCTACCATATCCCCGTGGTCATGACCTCCATGGTCACCATGGTCACCATGGTCCTCGTGCTTGTCATGATCCTCTTTTCCATTGTGATTGTTATTCTCCCTGTGATGTTCCTGCTCCTTATGTTTGTCATGCTCTTGCATCTTTTTATCTTCGTCACTCACTAAAATCACTCCCATCAATGCCTATATCATTCTACAAGAAACTGCCCCATCATACCTGCATCCTCGTGTTCAAGGATATGACAGTGGTACATGAAGACTCCCGGCTGCTTGAATCTGGCTATGGCCCTTACGGTCTCATCGGGGTATACCACAAAGGAGTCCTTCCAGCCAGCTTCATTTGCTGGAGGTGGATTCCCGTCCCGGTCAAGAATCTGAAACTGTGAACGGGCGATTCTTCGTGGTGTTTGAAGCACAGCACCTGCCGCCGATGGAGCGCGCGCGCTTTCCGC
>CAYMHD010000114.1:2075-6942 GCA_964390135.1 uncultured Gudongella sp.
CCCGGTCAAGAATCTGAAACTGTGTTCCATGGGCATGGAATGGATGTACTGTTCCTCCCATCATACCCATTCCGCTTTGGTTGGATACCACCCATATTTCAGTATCTCCAAGGCTCACAAGCTCATCTATCCTGTCCATGTCAAACTGCTTTCCGTTTATGTTCACATTGGGACCCATTCCAAGAAATACAAACTCCCTTGTCAGGGTTGCATCCTCAGGCCTTAGCCATTCAATCGGACCTAGGACAGCTGGCAATGGATAGTCGTTTGTACTGCTCCCATCCACCACAAAGTCCATAAAGCTCCTGTCACGGTGAGCAAGTCTCACCCTTTCTCCATCTTCATAATCAGAGAAATCCACCAGTATCTCAGCCCTCTCCGATGGACCAAGAATAAGGCTCCTAAGCTCAACCGACTCCTCTAGGAATCCCCCGTCTGTTGCTATCTGATAAAAGCTCTGGCCATTATCCAGTCTCAGGTCAAATATGGATGCATTGGAGCCATTCAGGATCCTGAATCTCATAAGACCCTTTTCAACATTTACATAAGGATCTGTTTCCCCGTTTACAAGAATCGCATTTCCTTGAAGTCCAAACATAATGTCAGGACCTGCAAGGATGTATTCGAAGCTTCCGTCTTCCCTGAATCTCTTGTCCTGAATCACAAGTGGGATATCATTGACACCATACTCCTTGGGTATATCCAAGGAATCCGATATCTCATCCTCAACAATGAACAGGCCTGCCAGGCCCTTGTAGACCTGTCTTCCTGTATTCCCTTCAGGGTGTGGGTGGTACCAAAGTGTGGCAGCCGGCTGGTCAATGGTGAACTCCGGAGTCCAGGTCTCACCAGGCTGAATACCTGAATGTGGACCACCGTCATCCTCTCCGGAGACCTCAAGCCCATGCCAGTGTATAGTTGTCATCTCACCATTTATCCTGTTCTCAACATTTACGGCCACCTCTTCTCCCCTTCTTGTCCTGATCACAGGTCCCAGATAGTCCCCATTATAGCCCATGGTGTCAGTTTGAACACCAGGGACAAACTCCATGGTCCCATTCTGGGCTATGATATGAAATTCTGCCCTGTCAGGTGTTGGGTCTGTATCCTCTAGAATTGGTGGGATGGGAAGGGGTGATTTATTTTCGACATCCGCCACCTCAGCTTCTCTATCATCCGGTTCCTCAATAGGCAGTTGATCAGCTGGCTTTGGCAATTGTGGCTGCCTGTTCATGAAAAGGAACACGCCCCAAACGACCACTACCAACCCTGCCAAAACCACTATAAGTTTTTTCAATACTCTCACCTCAAATCTTCAGTGTCTATAATAATAAAGTTCATCCCATTCATCTCCAAAATCTTGTCATATCCTTCTTATCCTCTATATTATAATCAATCATTCTGTCTATCAGGTCCAAATCAACCTTCTCCTTCCACTTGATCTTCATGGTCATCTTTGTCCTCTCATAGCCTGATTTCTTGATCTCCTCATCAAAAATATCCAGGGTATGGGCCTCCGGTGAAAGTGAAATGTGTCCCTTTGAAATGCTAAAGCCAATGATATATGTTCCATGGTCGCTGAACATGGGCTGGTTCCACTTGATCTCCTCCTTCAGCTGGGGATACTTCCCCTTTATGTGGTCAAGGATGATCCTGACCCTGTCCCTTTTGTCCAGCTCATCTATCTGGTCTATAAATTCCATGTGTGTGTTCATCTTAAAATCCCTCCTCAAGGCTTTGATACCCTTAATTCAATGAGGTATAACACATTGTTGTTAATGACATATGTTTATTGCTAGGATTAAGGGTATATTGATAATGAGAGCATCTACATATTTAAAGTCAATGAAACCCGACATTTGGGATGAGGTTGGAAAGCGAGGGTTGAAATATGAACGATCATGATATGAAGGTAGGTAGAATTGCTGATCATCTAAGGAACAGAGGCAGCACCGAACCAATAAAGCTTAAAAAGAAGGCCGTGTCCCACAAGGTTCCAAGGCAGGAAAAAAATAGAACTCCAGCTGAAGCTCTTGATATAAGCGATCTTGATGAGATTCTTGAAATTAATTTGGAGGAGGGGTACTGTGTGGCGGAATCAGGCGCCACCTTCGAAAAAATCGTTGATGCAGCATCCAAGTACAATCTTATGCCCCTGGTTGTGCCTGAGCTTAAAACCATAACAATAGGAGGAGCGGTTTCCGGCTGCTCACTGGAGTCCATGTCATACCGCTTTGGCGGCTTTCACGACACCTGCCTTGAGTATGAGGTCATAACGGCACAGGGCGATATTCTAACATGCACCCCCGACAATGAAAACCAGCTTCTTTTCCAGATGCTCCATGGGACATTTGGGACCTTGGGAATAATCACAAGAATAAAGTTCAGGCTTATACCATCAAAGAAATTCGTAAAGGTCAACTATGAAAGCTTTGATACGATCAGTGCCTATCTGGATGCAATCTGGTCCCACTACAAGCAGGGGGATTTTGATTTCATGGATGGAATCATCCACTCATCAAGTCATTTTATCCTCAGTTTGGGAAACCTGGTGGATGAGGCTCCCTATTCCAACAATTACGACTGGATGAAAATATACTACCAGAGTACCGCCAGCCGAAAGGAGGACTACCTTCTGACCAAGGACTACTTCTATAGATACCACAAGGGTGTCACCAACGTGTATCCAAAGTCATTTGTTGGCAGGCTGCTGTTTGGGAAGGTCATCAACTCCACAAGCACATTGAAGCTTGCCCACAGCTTAAAGAATGTAATTCCCAAAAGGATGATACCAATCACAGTCGACACTTTTATTCCCTATTCAAGGATGGAGGAATTTATGGAGTGGCATGTGGAAAATGTAGACCATTTTCCTCTGTGGTGTGTTCCCTACAAGGTAGTCCGAAAGTATGAGTGGATTGATGAAAAGTATGCTGAAGAGATTGATGATGAGCTTTTCATTGATATTGCAATCTACGGGATGAAAAGGAGTGATCCCGACCATTACTACAAAATGATAGAGAAAAAGCTGACGGAGCTGAACGCCATTAAAACCCTTATTTCAACGAATTTCTACACTGAAGAAGAATTCTGGAAAATATGGAACAAGGAGAATTATTACAAAATCAAGCAGCAGACTGACCCTGGCAATGTATTCCGAGATCTATATGAAAAGACCTGCCGAAGCTGATGGCAGGTCTTAATGTATGGCTACTAAGTATCTTCTATTTATCCTGTTTGGCCCTGACATACTCAATTGCTTCCTTGCCAGTCATATGCTCCACATCAATGGCAATTATGTGCGATGTCTTGCAGCCCTTGATTTCCTTTATGTTGGCCTCCTCAGGCAGGTCTCCTGAGTACTTGTCCACCAGGGCCTTAAAGCCTTCATACCACTCGTCGCCCTCCACAATCCTGGCCTTTCCAAATGCTATTGCACTTCTAAAATATGTAGTGTACTCCTGGCTTACGATGGTATCCTCATCAACGACTGCAAAGGATACCTTGGGATCCCTTGTTATGGAATCCACCTTGTGACCCGCTTTTGCTGAGTGAAAATATATCTTGCCATTGAAATAAGCATAGCTTACGGGAACCGCATAGGGATAGCCCTCATCACCCTGGCAGGCAAGTATTCCGTTTGTTCCCCTATCCATAACTAGTCCAATATCATCCTGGCTTAAAAGCTGCTTTTTCCTTCTCATTTCCCTGAACATTCATAACTCCCCCTAAAATATATTTTATCCTTGTTTCAATGATAATCCTAACCAAACACACTGGACACCCTTTCCTTAAACTCCTGGTACAGCTCAGCATCCCCCAGGTCACTCAAGGCATCCACCAGGGATGTGTAATACCACTTCTGCTCCTCATATCCTGCATTGAACCTATCCCAGAGAGCATCTCCATTGGTCTCCAGATCAGCCTCCATATCCATAATATTGGACAGCTTGTCACAGAGTGCTATCATCCTAACATCCCCAGGAGCGCCCCTAAGATGCTCCACCGTATGGTTTTTCCTCTCATTCCATGGCAAGGTCCTGTCTGGCTCCGATTCTGATTTTATCATCCTTAGAATCTCATCTCCAAACTCACTTCTCAGGTCATCCTCAGTGGTATCAGTGTCCTCAAGTGTGTCGTGGAGTATACCAGCAATTACAACCTCATCTCTCATTCCTGCCTTTGACAGTATAATTCCAACATGTAAGGGGTGCTCGATATATGGAAAATCCGTTCCCTTTCTCATTTGTTCCCCATGTGCCTTAACTGCAAATCTAATGGCCTTCTTTATCCTTATCATAAGGACCTCCCCCTTTAGATCAACTAAGCATTTAACCTCTATCTGTACTTATCATCGACTACATTGTAATTTTCATGATTTATCATATCCCACTCTGTCCTTCTCCACTTGGCTGACTTAAGCATATGGTTGATCCACTCAGGGTCATACTCCCTGTAATTCCGGCTCTTGGCCCATTCCCTCGTAGTCTTGTGGTGCTTGCTCTTTGGGTTGCTGTATTCTGTCAGAAATTCCTTAAAGCCCTCAACTCCGCCAACATCCTCCGGAGGGGTCTCGCCTTCTCCATCCAGCAGGGTGGGAAAGCCAAAATGGTAGTCATGGACGATTTCCTCCAAGGTGACCAGAATGCTCCAGCTGTCCCCAAAGTCATAGGTATATTCAAGGCTTCCATATTCCTCAAGATACCTGTCAATCTTGATTGATGTGGGCTTTCTTACCTGGACTCCCAGAGCCTTGATCCTGTTTCTCTCAAACTGGGCGTATTGTGAGTCTGAGCTTTTAAGCTGAGCCATGTAGGTCTTTTTGTTCCTTTCGAAATCCTTGTGCTGTTCATATGAAAACTCGTCA
>CAYMHD010000115.1:0-5508 GCA_964390135.1 uncultured Gudongella sp.
TCTTGATCAGCTGCTGGACAACCCTGTTGAGCTTCTCGATTATCTCCTCCTCGGACTCGCCAAGGGTAAGCTGGTTTGATACCTGGTAAAGGTCCCCTACAGCCTCGGTACCTTCCCCATAGAGTCCCCTTATGGTAAGGCCTATCTTTCTTAGGGCGTTGATTATGCTTCCAATGTGCCCGGTCATTGTCACGCCTGGCAGATGAAGCATCACGGAAGCCCTGAGTCCCGTTCCCGTGTTTGTTGGACAGGCTGTCAGATAACCGTACTCTGTGTGATATGCAAAATCAAGCTTTTCCTCCAGAAGGTCGTCAATCTGGGAGCACAGCTCCCAGCCACCCATTAGGTCCAAGCCTGGCAACAATGTCTGAAGCCTGATGTGATCCTCCTCATTGATCATGATGGTTACCCTCTCATCCTCACGCATGAAAAAGCAGCCCTTGTCTATATGCTCAAGAAGTCCCGGGCTTATGATGTGGTTCTCCATAAACCTGACCCTTTCTCGGCTTTCCATTTCCCTTAATCGGTAAAGCCTGTACTCACCCTCGGGGAATTTCTCATCAACAGCATTTATGATCTCATCTGCAGTTTCCTGGGCCTGGTCTCTGGTTGAATAAAGAGGAAATACCTCTTCCCGGAGATTTCTCGCCACCCTCAGTCTAGTGCTTACAACAACTGGGTCGTATTCCTGCGGATCTAGCCAAATAGTCATCCTACTCACCTCTTTTGTCTGAATCCATTATGTTTTTAATCCTCTTTATTTCATCCCGTAGGACAGCAGCCCTCTCATATTCCTCCTGCTTTACTGCTTCCTGGAGCTCCTTGTCAAGGCTGTCTATATCCTCCTGGTGCCTTACCATTGAGTAGCCTCTCTTTGGAATCTTTCCGCTATGCTTTGTATGCCCATGGATTCCACGGATGACATTTGACAGCTCCTTTCCAAATGCGTCATAGCATCTTGAGCATCCAAGCTTGCCTGTGGACCTGAACTTCTCGTAGCTCAATCCACAATTGGGGCATTTGGTATCAACCGTAACTCCCTCAAAGAGCTTGTGCAGGGGGAAATTCTCCTGGATGTCCTTTTGTATGCCCGCAGCACATATTTCACAGAGATGATGCTCCTCCATAACTCCATTTATTATGCTGGTGTAGTGAATCTTGGCTTCCCTTTCATTGCAGGATTCGCATTTCATAGTCTGTCTCACTCCAATCTATTTTACAAGAACCAGCAGTATGTTCCTTAGGACAGATGCTCTAATGACATTTCTGTCTCCAGGGTCACAATTGAAGGCTCTGTCACTTACGGCAGCCTTTATGATCTCAGCCTCCCTCGGGGATATTACCTCTTCCTCCCCTAGTGCCGCAACAATCTCATATGCCTTGTTTTCTGTCAGTGATTCCCCAACTATATTCTGAATTATATTGTTAAGACTCAGATCCTCCTGGAGCTTCACTTTTACTATTTTAATATACCCACCGCCACCTCTTCTACTCTCGATATAGTATCCTTTATATGGGGTAAACCTTGTACTCAGAACATAATTTATCTGCGAGGGTGCGCATTCCAATTGACTTGCCAGCTCATTTCTCTGTATTTCAACCACGCCGTCCATCTCATCGATCAGTTCCTTTATAAACTGTTCGATGAGGTTGCTCAATCCAGCCATACTAATCCCTTCCTTCTGACTTTGACTTTCTTTGTCTTTTACCCAAAAAAATTAAGCCATAACAGGCTTAATTTAATATTCTCTAACTTTTTGGTATTCCAGTTGGCTCTTTGCCATCTTGACTGTCATGTCATTCTGGTAGTAAGCGGCATCAAATGTTGTGTCGATTATGATCCAGCTTCCATTCACATATACCTCGTTCCATGCATGGTAAACATCCACTCCTGCAGCGTATCCCTTGACCAGCTTGGTCGGGATCCCCTGGGATCTTAGAAGCCCTGCAAAGAGTGCCGAGTAATCGTAGCAGATTCCCTGACCACTTGTTATGGTCTCATCGATTGATGGTATGTAGGAATCACTTAGGTAGTTTATCTTTTCATAGTCATATTTAATGTTGTTAACAATATACTTGTATGCCTTGAGCATCTTCTGGTAATCGGAATCCGTATCAGCAAACAGGCTTTCTGCCAAAGCTTCCATCACTGTTTGGTCATTCCAGTATACAGGCTGACTTGATGTCAGGTAAACATTCTCATTCCACTGGGATACATTGGTTTCTGATTTTCCCAGAACCTGGTACTTGTTCCCCTCTATGTTCTTGAGCAGCTTGACAGTGTATACTCCATCCCCAAGCTGTAGGGGAATGAATTCCTGAGTATTGTTCAGGCTGTAGAAGTACTTCTCGGTACCCTTCTCCACCATGCCTCGCATGTTGCTTCCATATGCCACGCTGTTAATCATAAGCTGATTGTTATCTATGGTTGTAACGCCGAAGCTTTCAGCAGCGTTTGATGTCCCAATTATTCCAAATAAAAAAACAAATGCCATTAAAAGGCTTAATATTCTCCTTTTCACGTGTAAACTCTCCTTTCGGTAGCTGGCTGCCATTTCAGGCCCTATAGCTTTGCGTCCCTACCTTTCGATAGGTTTGCCTTTGTCGTTTGACAGTACACAAAAAGGATTCACCTTCTTGCATTTGCCATACTAAACATTCTTGTGCATATTGATTTATATAGTCATTATACCACAATATAATTCCATGTAAACCATTATTTTGCAATAGTTACATAAAATTTCAGCCCGGTTTAAAACCGGGCTGAACAATTGGCTAATTATTCTCTTTTTCTTCCTTTGCCTCTGCAATGATTTTTTCCGCTATCATCTGAGGAACCTCTTCATATCTTGCAAATTCCATTGTGAAGCTTCCTCTTGCCTGGGTCATAGCCCTAAGGTCAATTGCGTACTCAAACATTTCAGTATGGGGAGCTTCTGCTATGATCTTCTGGCTACCATCAGCCTGCTGCTCCATACCCAATATCCTGCCTCTACGCTTATTCATATCTCCCATTACATCGCCCATGTAGTCCTCAGGTATCTTTACCTCAACCTTCACGATGGGCTCAAGAAGAATTGGCTTTGCCTCCTCCATACCCTTCTTGAAGGCAACGGATGCTGCAATCTTGAATGCCATCTCGTTTGAGTCAACGTCATGGTATGAACCGTCAAAAAGTGTAGCCTTGATGTTCACTACAGGATAGCCTGCAAGAACTCCGTGCTCAAGGGATTCCCTTATTCCCTTTTCAACAGCCCGCCAGAAGCTTCTTGGAACGGATCCACCGAAGATCTCCTCCCGGAATACAAACTCCTCCTCGCATGGCTCAAATCTCATCTCAACATCACCATACTGGCCTGCTCCACCTGACTGTTTCTTGTGCTTGCCCTGTACGGTCGCAGTTCCTTTTATGGTCTCCCTAAAGGCAATCCTTGGACTCTTGAGAACTACTTCAACCCCAAAGTTCGTCTTCAGCTTGTCAACAATAACCGTAAGCTGCATGTTGCCCTGTCCACCGATTAGCAGCTGCTTGGTTTCAGTGTTTCTCTCTATTACAAAGGTTGGATCCTCATCTATCATCTTGTTTAGGGAAGTACCTATCTTCTCCTCGTCGCCCTTGTTTTTTGGCTCAACAGCCATGAACAGCGTTGGCTGAGGATACTTTATTGTCTCATATCGTGTCTGGTCGTTCTTGTCGCAAAGGGTGTCACCGGTCTGGGTGTAGGCAAGCTTTGATGTCGCCCCAATATCCCCTGCCATGATCTCCGATACCTCAACCTGGTTCTTACCTCTAAGGATAAACAGGCCGCCCAGCTTCTCCGCCTTTTCCTTGGTTGAGTTGTAAACCTCCGTATCCTTTGTCAGCTTACCTGAAACAACCTTGAACAGGGTCAGCTTTCCTACGAAGGGGTCAACTACGGTCTTGAAAACAACAGCTGAGAATGGCTCGTTTACATCAACCTTTCTGATGATTTCCTCTCCGTCCTTGGTTCCCTTTACGCTTCCAACATCAGCTGGAGATGGAATGTATCTCTGAATAAGATCAAGAAGGAAATCTGCTCCAATAGCCTTTTCAGCACAGCCTACAACAAGTGGTACAAGGGTTCCGTTTGAAACGCTTCCCCTTATTCCCCTGGTTATCTCTTCCTGGGTGAATTCCTCCCCCTCAAAATACTTCTCCATCAGAGCCTCCTCGGAAAGTGCAATCCTTTCCAGGAACAGCTCCCTGTATTCATCAATCTTTGCCTTTTGGGCATCGTTTAGAGGAACTTCCTTTCTGTTCTTTCCATCGTATTCATAAGCAACTTCATCTATAAGATTTGCAAAGCCATTGAAACCCTCGCCTGTTGCATTTGGGTATGCGAAAGGAACTATCTTGTCCCCAAACTGGCCTATCAGATCCTCAAGCAACTTATCAAAGTTGATATTTTCCTTGTCCATTTTATTTACGAATATGATTCTTGGTGTGTCATACTTCTCAAGGTTCTTCCACGCCTTCTCTGTTCCAACCTCAATTCCTGAGGAAGCGTCCACTAGAAGAACTGAGCCTTCACTTGCCCTCTTGGCCCCGTACATTTCACCGATAAAGTCGAAATATCCTGGTGTGTCCAGTATATTGAATTTGGTATTATTCCATTCCACCGGGATAACTGATGTTCCGATTGAGACGTGTCTGGCAATCTCCTGCTTGTCAAAGTCTGACATTGTATTTCCATCTGTTACCTTTCCCTGTCTTGTAGTTACACCTGTTGCAAATAGCATTGCTTCTGTTAAAGTGGTCTTTCCGTTACTACTGTGCCCGAGAAGGGCTACGTTTCTGATCTTTTCCGTTGAATACGCTTTCAAGATACATTCCCCCTAACTAGAATTTTAAAAGATATTATAACCTTTTCAATTACTGCAATTTTCAAACAAGTCTTAATTCTACACCTATTCATTATAACATGAATCTTTTCTTTAATCAAAATATATTTGAATGTGAAAAAGCACCCCAAAGGGGCGCTTTCTAGCGTTTTTCAAGTTTAAAGTGTAATGATTTCATAGCCTTCCTTTATGTAGTCCTCCATGGCCGGATGACCCTCCAGATTTCCCTTCAAAGGTATTCCCACCGTTTGGTTGAACTCCAGTACTCCCAGCTTTGCAGAGCATGCCTTGCAGATGCAGTCAAACAATCCCAGCTCCTTTGCCTTAAGGTATGGTTTGTTCTCACCCTTCTCAAGCTTCTCTATAATGGTTACCGCTTCACCCTCCATGATGATCTTAACGGGATACCCCTTCTTATGAAGGTCCATTGCATTAAGGACCAGGTGCATGAAGCACATCTCATCCCCTCTGAATGCGAAAAATGCTATCTTTCTCATATGTTTCCCTCCTTTCAACCATTCCTAGTTTGAGGCTTCCTCCCAAAGATAAAGGGCTGCAACCGTTCCGTATGGACTGAACAGGTCTCTGAAATGTGGATGCTGATCCTTGCTGATCTCCTCCAGACCGTAGGCCCTCATAAGCCCC
>CAYMHD010000115.1:5559-6729 GCA_964390135.1 uncultured Gudongella sp.
TCAAAGCTCAAAACGTCCTTTCTTCCAAAGGAGAAAATAAGCATCATTTCTGCTGTCCATCTTCCAACTCCCTTAAGGCCCACAAGGCTCCTTACTATCTCATCATCGGTAAGGCTTTTAAGTGCCTCAAAGTCCACAGACCCATCGTTTGCAGCCTGGACTATACCCTTGATATACCCTGCTTTCCTGAAGGATAATCCACATTCCTGAATCTCCTCCAGACTGAGTCCATCCAGTTTTTTAACCGACAGCTGTCCTGCCCGCTGAACCAGCCTCCGCTCCACGGTCTCTGCAGCCTTTGTGGAGATCTGCTGACTTATAATGCGTCCCACAAGTGCTGAAAAGTGGTCGGGAGTTATTTCCCTAGCAATGTGACCGTGCTTTTCTATCAAGCCCTTCATAATTGAATCCCTGGCTGCCAGATATTTCTTTTCCTCATCTCCGTACCTGAAATATTCCATTCCTTGCTCCTTCTATGTTCAATTTAATATGGTAAAATGCTATAATATTTATATATACCCTAACCAGGAGGCATTCCCATGGAAAACAAGTCCACAAACAAGAAAATCACAAGAGAAAAGGAAATAGTATCCCTTATGATTGACCTTTACCACAAAGGTGGGAAAAACACCCTGACCAGGGAAGAGTACCTTGACCTTAAGCAATACTGCATGGAAAGATTGGATTCCTGCCCCTTCGGTGAAGACAAGACCTTCTGCTCCTCCTGCCAGGTACATTGCTACGATGGGGACCACAGGGAAATGATCCGTATGGTCATGAGGTATTCTGCCCCAAGGATGCTGTTTTACCATCCACTAATGATGCTAAGACACACCCTGACCTCCCTGAAAAAATCCTAGAAGTATTCCCTGGTCTCAATTGGTAGCCCCTTCTTGGCAAGACGTCTTTCCACGTTGTCCTTTATGATGGAGTAGATGAATACAAACAGGGGTACACCAATTATCAGTCCTACAAAGCCCAGAAGCTTTCCTGCCACAAGCAGTGAGAACAGTATCCAGAATGCCGATATTCCAAGGGAATCTCCGAGGATCTTGGGTCCTAGGATATTTCCGTCAAACTGCTGGATCAGAATCACAATCACAATAAACCAAAGTGCCTGTATGGGTGAAACAATGGCTATTATGAAAACCGATGGCACAGCCCCGATAA
>CAYMHD010000116.1:0-6709 GCA_964390135.1 uncultured Gudongella sp.
TGCACCACTTACGCTGACAGCTGCCACAATCTTGTTGTTGAAGTTTCTTACAGGCATTGCTATGCAGGTAAGTCCAGGTGCAAACTCTTCATCATCAATGCTGAATCCCTGCTTCCGGATCTTCCTTAGCTCCTCCATCAGTGAATCAATGTCAGTGAAGGTGAAGCTTGTGTACTTTGTATATGGTCCTTCCCCAAGGATTTCAATAACCTCTTCCCTAGTCATATCTGACATCAAGGCCTTACCCATTGCAGTGGCGTGGAGTGATTCACTTGACTTGGCGTTTACCTTGGAAATGGTAACGACGCTGTCCTCAACACGTACTCCTAAGTTTACTGTTTCCTGATACTGGTTACATAGCTTCTGCAAAATACTGATGTCAAAATTATATAGATTCCGCTGTTGAGGTATCACATTTCCAATTTCAAATAATCGCCATCCCAAACGATATTTCTTGGACTCTTGATCCTGCTCCAAATAGTTTCTTGCCGCCAGTGTATCCAATATCCGGTGTACGGTGCTTTTTCCAATATCCAACTTCGTGCTGAGCTCGCTGACGCCCATTCCTTCCTGGTAGCCTTCCTCGGCCAAAATCTCCATTACCTCCAGAGCCTTGTCTATTGTCAATACGGGATATTTTGGTGTATGCTGGGATTTGTTTGTAGCCATCTTATTCACCCTTTCCAAAATTCTTAGTACATTTTCTATTAACATAGGTCCATTGTACCAAAGAACCAGGGCTGGAGAAAGGCTCTCTTATCAAGAAAGCCTCCTTCCTTCTTTTTCTATACCCAGCCTCGAGCTTTCATTGATTTTTCAATTTTTCTAAGTGCATTGATCCAAGCTGCATTACGCATTGATGTCTTTTCACTTGCAGCTGTTTCAACTGTATTCTTGTAAGCCTTTGTTATCTGCTCCTTGAGCTTTTCATTCACCTTGTCAAGCTCCCAATAGTCATCAGTAAGACCCTGGGTTCTTTCAAAGGAACATACTATTGCACTTCCACAGTTTGTAAGAACATCCGGAACCACCAGGGTGCCCTTCTTCTCTAGCATCTTTTCAGCCGCTGGAGTAACAGGTCCGTTTGCACATTCCATTATAACCTTGGCCTTTATATTTTCTGCATTTTCCTCATGTATTACACTTTGAACCGCTGCCGGCATAAGTATGTCAACATCCAGCTCAAGAACGCTGTTTACATCAAGGGTCTTCTCACATGGGAAGCCTTCGATCTTCTTGTTCTCTGCAACATACTCCTCAAGCTTTGGAATGTCCAATCCATTGGAGTCATATACTCCACCTGTAAGGTCAGCTATACCAACAACCTTGTAGCCTTCCTCATGCAAGAGTCTTGCAGCAATTCTTCCAACGTTTCCAAATCCCTGCATGGCTATTGTTGCACCCTTGGGAATATTGTTGTCCTTCATGACCTCCATGGTCACAAAGTATGCACCTGTTCCTGTAGCTTCCATGCTTCCAAGGGTTCCACTGGTTTCTGCAGGCTTGTCGTTGATTGCTGCAGGGCTGTGGAAGCCGTTGATTTCCTCATACTCATCAAGCATCCATGCCATGGTCTTGGCACTGGTTCCGATGTCGGCACCAGGTACGTCAACCCATGCTCCCTTGACAGGAAGCTTTCTTATATATGCTCTTGACAGTCTTTCAAGCTCCCCCTCGGAAAGCTTTCTGGGGTCAACCTTTACGCCGCCCTTTCCGCCACCTGCAGGTATCCCTGCAACTGCGTGCTTGACTGTCATCCAGAAGCCCAATGCCTTAACAATGTCCAGATCAAGGTCAGGTACAAATCTCAAACCATTCTTAACCTGGCCCAGAGCGTCATTGTAATGAACCCTGTATGCATCAAATATTTCATAGTCTCCATTGTCCATTCTCATTGGAATGGTGAACTGGAAAATTCTCTTTGGTTTTGATAGATACTTCACTACATTGGGATCAAGCTTTGCAAGCTCACTTGCTTCCCTTAAGGTAGTCAAAGCCGTTTCAAAAGGATTATTACTCATTTTTTAACACCTGCCTTTATGGTCTTGGAATTGATAGGTCTTCTTTGTAATCATTGAATACCAGTTCATGCTCACTTTCATCGCACCATTCCTTGGCGATCTTAGCCATACGAACCTTGATTGGTATAAGTCTATCCAATGGCTCATCATCATGCCAAGCATTATAGATATCCATCTCATTCTTTCCAGGCTCAAACTTGAAGTAGACTGGAGCACAAATTCTTGCTATCTCATCTGCATCAACATGTCTTTGAACATTACCCATTGAATCCACAAGACTCATATATACATCCATTGGAATACTTGTTGCACTCCTTATTGCGGAGAACATTGGAAGTGTAAGGTCAGCAAGTGGGTTAAAGCTGTCTGCTCCCATATCTTCAAGCATCTTACCTGCTATTGCATTTCCATGACCGGCAAATACGGAAACCTTGAACTTGGTCTCAGCAGGAATCAGACCCGCTGCTCTCATTTTTACAACCGTATACAGTACACTTTCATCAGTGATCAGGAATCCTCTGATCCCTGCATTCAGGCAACGATCAAATTCCTTTAGCCACAGGCGCATGTTGTCCTGGCCTCTTAATCTCATCCCTGAAACATATCCTTCCGGAGTCTTATATTGGTTTCCTCCGTCCCATGCCCTTGAAGCCATTGGGTTTACCAGAGCCTCAATTTTTGCATCAGCTGATATCTGAGCATACTCTTTCAATTCAGCCTTGTCTATCAGGGCAGAACCACCCACCAAGCCGATTACTCTGTGTATTACAGCCTTTTGCTTGTCAATCTCCTTAACAAGGTTGGCAAAGTTGTTGGCACTTTCTATCCCTGTGATTTCCATTCTGTAGTGAGCTCCACCTTCAAAGGTCTTGTCTGAAGTAGGCAGGTCATATTTATCCCTTATAGGAAATTTCATTTCATTTTGCATATAATCCATCATTTGTTTAAAAGCCATCTCTATACCTCCAGTTAGTAAGTAGTCTTGATTGTAATATTCTAGCTGTTATCTATCCTGCTTGCTTATTACTTGTATTCCTTGAACAGTTCTTCAAATTCCTCAATTGGTTCCGTTACATGGTAAACATACTCATCTGAAGGGAATACGCCTTCCTTGACATCCTTGATGTATTCCTTGTATGCATTGGTCTCAACTTCTGCAACGTTTGCATACTTCTTGACGAATTTTGGTGTGAAGGCCTGGAATTTACCAACCATGTCACTGCTGATTAGAAGCTGTCCGTCACAGTCTCCTGCTCCGATTGAATATACTGGAATCTCCAATAGGTCTGCGATGAACTTTGTCACCTCAGGTGGTACTGCCTCTACAAGAAGCATCATTGCTCCAGCTTCCTGAACTGCCAGTGCATCCTCTATGACTCCTCTTGCACTTTCAACTGTTCTTCCCTGTGCCTTAAATCCACCTAGCTGCCCTGAGCTTTGAGGAGTAAGTCCGATATGACCAAATACTGCTATACCTGCATCTGTGATTGCACGGATTCTGCTTTGTATTCTGACTCCACCTTCCAACTTGATTGCGTCAACGTCAGCTTCCTTAAGGAATCTTACTGCGTTGTCTACAGCTTGCTCATCTGAGCTTTGATAGGAACCGAATGGCATATCTCCTATAACAAATGTTTTTGGAGCACCTCTTCTTACAGCCTGGCAGTGTGAAATGCAATCCTCCATTGTTACAGGTACTGTTCCGCTGTAGCCAAGAGTTACCATACCCAGTGAGTCTCCAACCAGAAGCATATCCATTCCAGCTGCTTCAGCAAACATGGCTGTCGGATAATCATAAGCTGTGATCCAAGCCACCTTCTCTCCGGCTTTCTTCATCTTGTAAAGATCCAACACACTTTTCTTCTTTGGCATCCTAAATCTCCTCCTCATCTTTTATAACCATTTACTTCCAACGTCCTATTCTGTGTAATTCCATCTATTGGAACAGTGGTCCATTAAAATACAAACCCTCTTCAAAGATGCTCCAGCTCTACTCCGCAGCTGCCATCTGAAGAAGTTATTATATTATTTAACCACCAGCTTTGAGTGCTTTTCTGATTTATTAGAACGTTGTTCTACTTTTGATACTATAGTAACTTTTTTTATGTGTCAAGAATATTTTTCAGAAATTTATGAATGTATGCACTTCAGCTTCTTGAGTTTTTTCAAGCATTGGGCATATAGCTTGTATCTGAGGAATACCAATGATTATATGAAATTTTTTTCATATAATTTCACTGATAGTAGGGTCTTGTTGAGCATGGATTGTATTTTTGTAAAATCCCATATATATTGGAACGTTATTCCGTTTGTGGTTTTTTCATAGTAAAAGGCCAAGGGAATAATTATCCCAAGGCCTTTGTGACTCAAAACGATTTAATTTAATTTTCTTTCATTATATGTCACAATATATTAACTAGTTGGATTGATCCTCCAAATACTCCACTGCAATCTTGACAAGTAGCTCCACCCCAGTTGGTAGAACCTCCTCATCTATATTGAATCTGGGATGATGATGGGGATAGTCAGTCCCCTTCTCCTGATTTGCGGATCCCAGAAAAATAAATGTACTTGGGATTCTTTTGGAAAACTCCGCAAAATCCTCTCCAAGCATAACGCTTATATCTGATGTGATCAAATTTTCTCTACCTACAATCCCTTCTGCAACACTTTCTGCCAGTCCTGTCATTTCTTCATCATTGAACAAAAGGTCATTTCCACACTTGAACTCTAGCGAGCATGTGGTCCGATGGACCTTGGATATCCCTTCAACAACTTCCTGCATCCTCTCCTGAATCTGGAGGGTATCACTGTGCAGGCATCTAAGTGATCCTTCAATTTCCATCCTCTCTGGAATGATGATGGGGTAGGTTCCTGCATTCACCTTCCCAAATGAAATGATTGTGGGCTTTAGGGCATCCGTCTCATTAAGTACCATTTCCTGCAGTGCCTTTATCATATCTATTCCAGACAGTATAGGACTGATTGTTGTATGGGGTGCTCCACCATGACCACCCTTTCCATTTACAAGGAGCTTGAAGTAATAGCTTGATGCCATTAGGGGGCCCTTTGCTATGCCTATTTTCCCCGACTGGATAGATGACCAGAGATGCATTCCAACTGCGGCATCAACCTTGGGGTTTTCAAGAATTCCTTCACCTATCATTATTTCAGCACCGGCATCCTCCTCATTTGGCTGAAATATGAACTTGATGTTTCCATGGAGTTCTTCCTTCCTTTTGGTGAGCACCTTAGCCGCCACCAGCATCATGGCCAGATGTCCATCGTGGCCACAGGCGTGCATCACGCCTTTGTTCCTGGAAGAGAAGGGGAGTCCTGTATCCTCATCAAGAGGCAAGGCATCCATATCGGTCCTTAAGGCTATGGTCCTTCCAGGGTGATTACCCCTAAGCAATCCAACAACCCCTGTCTTGGCAACGTTTCTCTGGACTTCAAGTCCCAGGGTCTCCAGATATCCGGCAACTGCTTCACCTGTTCTAAGCTCCTGAAATCCCAGCTCTGGATTTTCGTGAAAATCCCTCCTTAAGCCTATCAACTCTTCCTTCAGATTTTCAATTTCCTTTCTGATATCCATTATATATCTCACTCCCTGACCCATAATAAATACTTTATGAAATAATGGTACCCGTAAAATAGATTAGATATACACAAGTATCTTAATTTATCCTGCCCAAAAGACAAGGGGACGTTTCACCTGTCTTTTTTTGGGCTACAACTCATTGTTCCAAACACAAAAAAGCTGGGGCTATTTCCCCAGCCTCGCCTTCTCAAGGTCTTCCAGATCAAATTTCTTCATCTGAAGAAAGGCCTTTGTATATCTATCCCTCTCCTCAGGACTTCCACCAAGCATCACTTGAGACATGTTATAAGGTATTATCTGCCATGAAACTCCATACTTGTCCTTTAGCCATCCACAGACCTCAGCTTGAGGATCGGCGGATAGTTTATCCCAGTAATAGTCTATCTCCTCTTGATCCCTGCACAGTATCTGGAATGAGAATGCCTCATTGAATGTGAATTCTGCACCCATGGCGTTGTCCATTGCGGACATTTCAAATCCATTCAGCTGGAATGCCGAAAACTTCACCACTGCCCTCTTGTCAGGAGCCTCCCCATCAGTATATTTGTCTATCAGCTCAACTTCTGAATCCTTGAAGACATCAGTGTAGAATTCAATGGCCTCCTCAACCTTTCCGCAGACATCACCGGAAAACATCATCACTGGTGTAATTCTCTGGGAAGAGTTTCCATCCCTGTCATACAGCAGTTGCCAGTTCAAACCAAACCTATCTTCCACCCAAGAATACAGTTCACTGAATGGATACTCTCCCAAGGCCATCCGCTCTTCACCACCCTCAGAAAGAGCCTCCCATACCCTTCTGAGATCATCCTTATGGTCGAAGCCTACCAGCAAGTTGATTGATGGATTGAACTTAAAGTATGGTCCAGCACTTATTGCTTCAAACTCCACGCCTGCCAGACTGAAGCTGACCATCTCCGTGTCACCTGACGGAGTATCCTTTATGATTACACTGCCCTCTATTTCTGAACCTTCGAATAGTCCTGCATAAAACTCCGCTGCCTCTTTTGCTTCCTTGTCAAACCATAGATGTGGTATTATCTTTTGCATCATCACCACTCCTTAAAATTCTTTGACAGCCACCTAC
>CAYMHD010000117.1:0-6393 GCA_964390135.1 uncultured Gudongella sp.
CTACATGGAGGAGGGACTTGGAATAGAGAAGGGATTCAAGGGCTGGCCGGTCATGGCATTCATTTTCGGCGGCGGAATCTTTTCAACCTTCTTTATAACCATGCAGAACTACACGGTATCAGAGGCGGTAGGTAACACCTTTGGCATTCCGCTGCTTGCAGTTTCAATAGCATATATACTTCTTGTATACCTTATCATCAGCGGTGGTATTCCAAGCCTGGGCAAGTGGGCAGGAAGACTGGTTCCATTTATGACCACCTTCTATGTCATTGCAGGCCTGTTTATAATCATCATGAACATCGGGGCGCTTCCTTCAGCATTCTTCCAGATTTTCACTGGAGCGATCAGCGGAACAGCTGCCGTTGGTGGATTTGCAGGAGCAGCCGTGGCAAAGGCTCTTCAGATGGGTATGGCAAGAAGCGTTTATTCAAACGAGGCCGGCTGGGGTACATCACCTATGATCCACTCAACAGCCAAGACTGACCACCCTGTAAGACAGGGACTTTGGGGATCCTTTGAGGTGTTCATAGACACAATAATCGTCTGTAGCATCACAGCCCTTGTAATTGTTATGACAGGAGCATGGACATCGGGAGAGGCAGGAGCCACCCTGACACTTAATGCATTTGAGATGGGAATTGGAACCTTCGGAAGATATATCATTGCTGTTTCCGTATTCCTGTTTGGACTAACAACAACAACAGGCTGGTATGCATACTATGAGATTCTCCTGAGACACCTGTTCAGAAAGAATGCAAAGACCAAGGATTCCATACTTAACATATACAAGTGGACATATCCGGTACCAGGAATCATCATGGTTCTACTTGCGGTGTTCGGAGAGGTTCCAGGAGCTACATTGTGGCTGTTTGCTGACTTCACATCGGCAATACCAACCTTCGTAAACGTAATAGCAATACTTATCCTGAGTCCAACCTTTATAGCACTTGTCAAGGACTACAAGGGAAGACACATGGGCGAGGGAGACTATGACAAGAACTTCAAGGTATTCTACGAGGAAGCTAAAAAATAGGTTTAAAATACCCTGGAGTCTAGGCTCCAGGGTTAACTATAGAAGGGGGTAAATGATGGACTTGATTTTTTATAACGGAAAGGTTGCCACTATGGATGACCAGGATACAATCTGTCAGGCCGTAGCCATAGAGGGAAATAAAATAAAAGCAATCGGGAGCGATGATGAGATCCTTTCCATGAAGGGGGAGGACACGGACCTGGTTGACCTTAAGGGAAGGCTTATGGTTCCCGGGTTTAACGATTCCCATATGCATCTACTTAGCTACGGATATTCACTGACCATGGCAGACCTCAATGGCAGTAGGTCGGTTGAGGATGTGATTGAAAGGACCAGGGACTTTATGGAGAGCAATCCGGTTGAGGAAGGAAGATGGATCAGAGGCAGGGGATGGAACCACGACTATTTTGAAGGGGAAAAGAGGTTTCCAACAAGGTATGACCTTGACCAGGTTTCAACCGACCACCCCGTATGCGCCACAAGAACCTGCGGTCATGTCCTTACCGTAAATTCAAAGGCCTTGGAAATCATGGGAATAGACAGAAATACCCCACAGATTCCGGGAGGACAGTTTGACCTTGATGAGAATGGGGAACCCATTGGTATCTTCAGGGAGGATGCCATGAGGGTTGTCTATGACTCAATCCCATCACCGGGACTTGAAGAGATCAAGGCCATGATGAAGAGGGCCTCAGGTGACCTTAACAGGATGGGGATAACCTCCGTTGGGACGGATGACTTTGAGGCCCTGCCTGGTAGTGACTATGAGAATGTAATCAAGGCTTACAGAGACCTGGTCCAGGAGGGTGAGAACACCGTAAGGATCTACGAGCAGTGTCTGCTTCCCAAAATGGAAAGGCTGCAGGAGTTTCTGGGCAAGGGCTACAGGACAGGAGTTGGGGATGAGAGCTTCAAGATCGGTCCACTGAAGCTCCTTATTGATGGCTCTCTTGGTGCAAGGACCGCTGCAATGGTAGAGGACTATTCCGATGAGTCTGGAAACAGGGGCATTGAAACCGCCACCCAGGAATATCTGAATGGGCTTGTAAGGACAGCACATAATGAAGACTGTCAGGTGGCAATCCACGGTATCGGTGACAGGGGCATGTATATGGCCTTTGAGGCAATTGAGAGGGCTCTTGAGGAGAATCCAAGAAAAGACCACAGACACGGGATTGTCCATGCCCAGATAACGGACATGCCTCTTCTTGAGAAGTTCAGGGACCTGGATGCCCTGGCATATATCCAGCCGATCTTCATAGACTACGACTGGAAGATTGTAAGGGACAGGGTAGGTGAGGAAAGGGAGGCCACCTCCTACAACTGGAAGAGGATGCTTGACATGGGTATCCATATTCCATGTGGCTCAGACGCTCCCGTTGAGACATTTGATGTGATGAAGGGAATATATGAGGCGGTAACAAGAAAGGACCTTCAGGGAAATCCTGAGGGAGGATGGCTGCCGGACCAGGCACTTTCTGTAAAGGAAGCCCTGTATGGCTTCACCAGGGAGGGTGCTTACGCTTCCTTTGAGGAAAAGGAAAAAGGCATGATCGCCGAGGGATATCTGGCCGATTTGGTGGTCCTTTCTGAGGACATCTTCTCGATTGATCCCGATAGAATAAAGGATGTAAAGGTTCAGATGACAGTATTTGGAGGAAGGATTCTTCCTTTGTAACAGAAATGTAACTATACTCCCTTTTCCCATGGGTATAAGAAACAATAGGAGGGGGAGTGTTTTAAGAATGTTCAAGTCTAATATGAAACTAATTTCTTTTATGATGGTGTTTGCATTGATACTTGCATCTGGGCCTGCAGCCTTCGGAGCGGTCATTGAGAAGCTGGAGGGGCATTGGTCCAAGAGTCTGATAAGTGATGAATTTACAAGCCACTATTTCCCATATCTTGCCAAGGAGGATTTCAAAGGGCTGAGTCCCGATGGAAGCATATCAAGGGAGAATTTCGCCCTGTCCCTGGCCTCCCTGTTTATGGACATGGGATACACAGTGGATGGGATTGCGGTACCCGGAACAATTACAAGAGCTGGAATGGCGGATATGGTTGGTGAGAGGCTGATACAGATTGGAATGGAGGGGGCTCAGGACCATCAGATGCCCTTTGGGGATGTAGCTTCTCTAGGGATTGAAACCCAGAACAATCTGAGGCTTCTCCACAGGGAAGGAATAATAAACGGAGAGAGCAACAGTGTTTTCAATCCACAGAGGAATCTGACACAGGCTGAAGCCATAATTGTGCTCCAGAGGACACAGTCTGCCATCAAAGGCTGGGAGGATGTTGAGTTCATTACCCTGGGCGTAACCCAGAACTACAGCAACCAGGAGGAAGTTACCACAAGGGTTTCAGAAAATGTTGTCACCCTTGTTGTGACCAAAGAATTCCCAACACCAGGCTATACCATAAAGGTAGACAGCATAAGCAGGGAGGGGGACCACTACAGGGTTGACTTTACAATCACTCCACCTGATCCTGGAACAATTGTTCCCCAGGTCATAACCTACAAGACCATAACAATAGAGATCAACAGGGAAGAGCTTGGAGAGCCACCATATGATTTTTCAGTGGAGGGCTTCAGGTAATCAATTCAGAGATAAAATCTACCCGAGGGGACTGTCCCCTCGGGTAGATTTTTTAATGCTGATTTAGCGCTTTAACAGGGATGCAGAATATGGTAAAATCGAGGTATGATAGGAGGGATATCCATGAAAGGTGTAATGACGGGAAATCAGGCTATTGCAAGGGGTTTCTGGGAGGCAGGTGGCCGTTTGGCGGCAAGCTATCCCGGCTCTCCAACCGTTGAAATGCTTGAAAGCCTAAAGGATTATGATGAAATATACAGCGAGTTTTCAGTGAACGAAAAGGTGGCCCTTGAGGTTGCCATGGGGGCTTCCTTCTACGGAGCAAGGGCCATGGCCAGCATGAAGCACGTTGGAGTTAACATAGCTGCCGACCCTCTGATGACCTTTACCCAAACCAAGATAAACGGCGGTTTTGTTCTTGTATCAGGAGATGATCCTGGAATGGCCAGCTCACAGAACGAGCAGGACAACAGGATATTCGGCAAGTTTGCAAATATGGGCATCCTCTACCCCGGCAACAGCCAGGAGGCAAAGGATTACATGAAGATTGCCCTGGAGATGAGCGAAAACTTCCAGATGCCCATGCTTCTAGATATCACATCAAGGGTCTGTCACAGCAGGAGCATTGTGGATACTGGAACCAGGGTGGAAAAGGAGATCAAGGGCTTTTCACCGGACAGGGAGAAGTACACAATGCTTCCACCCCATACCTTCAAGCCCCAGTATGAAATGAAGGAGAGGATTGAGAAGCTTTCTGAAACCGCATATGACATACCCCTAAATGAGCTCTTTGAGAAGGAGGGGACAGACACCCTGGTAGTGACCTCAGGCCTTATGTACTACAATCTTCTTGAGCTTGACCCTAAGGTGTCCATATACAAGCTTGGTCTGGTCTATCCTCTTTCAGAGAGGAGACTAAAGGAGCTTGCGGACAGGTATTCAAATATAGTCGTACTTGAGGAAATGATGCCCTTTATTGAAAACGAGCTTACCCTGATGGGAATAGCCTGTAGGGGCAAGGACCTCTTCAGCTTCACGGGAGAGCTACATATTGAGGACATAAGAAGAGGGCTCCAGAAGGCTGGGGTCATTGAAGGTAATGATGATGCAGAGGATCCAAAGGTACAGACGGTGTCAAGACCTCCGATGTTCTGTGCGGGCTGTCCCCACAGGCCGGTATTTGACGTGCTGAAAAAGGCAAAGGTCAGGGTCATAGGTGATATCGGCTGCTACTCCATGGCTGCCCTGGACCAGTGGGATGCCTCGGATATAATGATCTCAATGGGAGCCTCCGTTGGGATCACCAAGGGGATGAACAAGATGATGAGAAGAAACGGGGACCAGGCACCTCTTGTTTCAGTAATAGGGGACGGAACCTTCTTCCACTCCGGCATGACAGGCTTTGTCAATCTCCTTCACCAGATGGATGAGGAGGACAACATGACCTTTATCATCCTTGAAAACTCGACAACCGCCATGACCGGAGGCCAGCACAACGCCTCAAGCGGAAACTTCACCCAGACCGATGATATGAAGGTGGATGTGGATGCAATGCTAAGGGCAATAGGTTTTGTTAATGTGCGGAAGGTAGACCAGTTTGACTACAAGGCCATGAAGGAGGCCGTCAAGGAGGAGACGGGTAGGAAGGGTACATCGGTGATAATCACCACAAGACCCTGTGCCCTCAGATTCAAGATAAGGGAAAAGAACTTCTATGTGGATCCAAAGGTCTGCATCGGCTGCAGAACCTGTGTGAAGACAAACTGTCCACCAATAAGAATGAAGGAGTATCAGGGGATAGACAAGCTCAAGTCCTTCATAGATCCTGATATGTGCGTAGGCTGTAGTGTGTGTGCCCAGGTATGTCCTGTTGGCGCAATCAAGAGATCCCAATAGGAGGTGGTCGGAAATGAAAAATATCATGGTTGCAGGTGTAGGAGGACAGGGACTTGTCCTTGCAACAAAGATAATGGCGGAAGCGGCATTGAAGGCTGGACTTGATGTTAAGACCAACGATGTTGTGGGTCTCTCCCAGAGAGGTGGAATGGTCTGGGGATCGGCAAGGATCGGAAAGGAGGTCCATTCTCCAAACATACCTCTTGGAGAGGGGGACATACTCCTTGGCATGGAACCACTGGAGGCCTTGAGATGGAAGGGGCTCCTGAGAAAAGGAGCTATTGTGGTGATAAATGAAAAGCGGACCTACCCGTCATCTGTTCTCCTGGAACAGACGGAATATCCTGAAAAGGAGATAGGGGACCTGGAGCAGGATTATGTGGTCATCCGTGTGGATGCGGTCAGGGAGGCCAAGGAGGCTGGCAATATAAAGGCTGCAAATACTGTGGTTCTTGGAATACTGGCAAGACATATGGATATTGGTCGGGAAATCTGGGAGGAGGTCCTTCTTGAGAACGTACCTCCAAAGGCAAAGGATGCAAATATTAAAGCCTTCAATATTGGGTATGAGTACCAGGAGAACTAGAGCATTGGTAGTTCCCATTGATTAAATTTTCTGATATAATTAAGGTTAATTATTTTTTGAGAAAAAGGAGGGGAAGAAATGATCAGTTTACAGGAGAAGGGTGCCCTGCTCAAGGAGTCTGAAAGAAAGCTTGCTGTAGCTTCAACCCATGAGAAGAATCTGGCTCTTAGGGAGGTTGCCCATTCAATAGACCAGAGCAGGGAGAAAATACTTGAAGCCAACGCACTGGATGTTGAAAATGCAAGGAATGGGAGATATTCCATCACCTAAAGCAATTCCAG
>CAYMHD010000117.1:6409-6702 GCA_964390135.1 uncultured Gudongella sp.
AAGGAGGGACTGGTGGACAGGCTTCTGCTTGACCACGGAAGGATTGATGGAATCATTGAAAGTCTTTATACGGTGATCAAGCTTCCCGATCCAATATGGAAATCAGACAGGGTCTGGACCCTGGAAAACGGACTTACAATATCCAAGATGACTGTGCCTTTGGGTGTAATTGGAATAGTATACGAGTCAAGGCCAAATGTTACAGTGGATGCCTTTGGTCTGGCCCTGAAATCAGGAAATGCAATACTTCTGAGGGGAAGCTCCACTGCCATCCACTCCAATGTTGCCCTTGT